>NZ_DASWXE010000162.1:0-8913 GCF_036405635.1 Gemmatimonas sp.
CCAGCACTACGGCGTTGTCGGTCAGCCTCATCACGTGGGCCTTCGACACCATTGTCCGTTGTGAGAGGCCGGGTCTTGAAAAGAGACCAATCGGTCGTTTTATTGAATTCATGCGACAATCCAAAGGCGAACTCACCCGACAGCGGATCGTGGAGACCGCCGCGCCCGTGTTCAACCGGCGTGGGTTTGCCGGCGCCAGCATGACACACCTCATGGAGGCCGCCGGTCTCGAGAAGGGCGGACTGTATCGCCACTTCGCGAGCAAGGACACACTGGCGCTGGCCGCATTCGATCATGCGGTGCGCCTGGCCGGCCAGCGTATCCGCCAATGCGTGCTCGAAGGCGGCCCCACGGCGGCAGGCCGCATGCTCGGTGTCGCCCGCGGCATGGCAACATCCGGTCTCGACCCCGCCGTACCCGGCGGGTGCCCACTGCTCAACACCGCCATCGAAGTGGACGACCCCTCAATCGATGGCGAGAATGCCGTGTATCCCGAACTGCGCATCCGCACCCGTCGGGCCATGAACGATCTGCTACGCGTCGTACGTCGTATCGTGGGTGAGGGTGTCGCCAGTGGGGAGTTCATCGCCGAGGTGGATGCCGAGGCCGAGGCCAGCCTGCTGGTGGCCACGATGGAAGGCGGATTGCTGTTGATGCGCCTCTATGACGATCCGTCGCATCTGCACTGGGCGCTGCAGCGCGTCGAAGACCGGGGAGCGCAACTCACCCGGAAACCGCCGCGCACGCCGGTGGTGCCGGCGAAACACCGACGATCGCGCTGAAATCCTTGGAATGTCCGTGATCCCACTGCACGTCAACAAAGAGACCGTTCGGTCCTTTTACGCCACGGTCGACATCGGCCCCCGTGACGCCGATGCCAACCCCTCTCATGTCCGGTCGAGGATTTGTGTCATGTCTCATCTGAAGCCTCAGGATGCGGTGATCGTCGAAGCGCTGCGCACGCCGCGCGGCCGCGGCAAGCCGCTCGGCAGTTCCCGTTCAGGCGCATTGGCTGCGGTGCACCCACAGGAGTTGGCCGCGCAGATTCTCGACGCCACCGTGACACGCGCCGGCATTCCGGCACGCGATGTGGACGACGTGATTCTGGGCTGCGTGACGCAGGCCGGTGAACAGGGAGCCAACATCGCACGCCACGCGGTGTTGAGCGCCGGCTGGCCCGTCTCCGTGCCGGCCACCACACTCACTCGTGCCTGCGGCTCGGGTCTCGAAGCCATTCACATGGCGGTGAACGGGGTGCTGGCCGGCGCGCATCAGGTGGTGCTGGCTGGCGGCGTGGAAAGCATGTCCCGTGTGCCCATGGGCAGCGATACCGCGCGCATCACCGATGGCAGTGGCTCAGATGGCGCGGATCGCAGTGGTGTGGGCGACGGTGGCAATCCGCATCTCCGCCGCCGCGTGCGACAGGTCCCGCAGGGGATCAGCGCCGATCTCATCGCCACGCTGGAAGGATTCAGTCGCGCCGATGTCGACGCGTTCGCCCTGCGCTCACAGCAACAGGCGGCGGTGGCCATTCGCGAAGGGCGATTTGCGCGCAGTCTTGTTCCGGTGCGGGATCCGGAGAGTGGGCAGATCGTACTGGACGTCGAGGAGTATCCGCGCGAAACCTCGCCCGAAGCTCTCGCTTCACTCTCGGCAGCCTTTGCGTCACTTGGCGGAAAGTCGATCGGTGACGGGCACACGCTGGACGAGCTGGCACTCACGCAAGTGCGGGAGCGTCTGCTGGCCGGACTCAGCGATGAGGGTGCACGTATGCAGGCGGCCGTGCAGCAGGCGCGCGCCATCACCCATGTGCACACCGCTGGCAACTCCAGCGGCATTGCCGATGGCGCGGCGGCGGTGTTGGTCGCCTCTCGTGACTATGCGTCGGCGCATGGCCTGCGCGCCCGCGCCCGCATTCGCGCCATGGCCACCGTGGGCAGTGACCCGGTGCTCATGCTCACCGCGCCCACGCCCGCTTCACGGCTGGCACTCCAGCGCGCCGGCCTGTCGGTCGGTGATGTGGATCTGTGGGAGATCAACGAGGCCTTTGCCACGGTGCCACTGCGCACCATCCGCGATCTCGGCATCGACCCCGAGCGCGTGAATGTGAACGGCGGGGCAATTGCTCTGGGACACCCGTTGGGCGCGTCGGGTGCGATGCTGCTGGGCACCGTGCTCGATGAGCTGGAGCGTCGTGGTCAGGCCATCGGTGTGGTGACGCTGTGCATCGCCGGTGGATTGGGCATCGCTGCCGTCGTGGAACGCATCTGACCTCACCGCTCATTGCCCAAAGCCCAAAGCCCAAAGCCCAAAGCGTACTATCTCACAACATTCGAGGGCGCCGGAATCCCGGCGCCCTCGTTTGTTTTGACTCAATGCTACGCTGGCATTGTCGCCAACTCAGGCACGCTCGCGACGCGCCATGAACAACAGCACGCTGGCACCGGTCGCCAGCAACACCAGCGACGAAGGCTCGGGGACCGCCGTGCTCGTGAATGTCGCGTCAAAACGGGCATCGATCATCGTGTCGCCGGCCCATTCCCAGTCCGTCGACGTCAGGTCGCCGATGATCGCACCGTTGTTCGTGTAGACCAGCGCGCCGTTGGCATACGGATCCGGATCGCCGAAGATCGCGTCCATATCCGCGGCAGCCGTACCCGGCAGGCCGTTGAGACCCACGATGCTGAGGAACGCGATGTACTGCGTGCCGGCGTTCAGCGACAGGCTGGACGTCCCGAACGTGAACTGCTGCGACGCCACCGTCGGCCCAACACGCTCTTCGCTCGAGTAGAGCACGTTGGTGGCCTTCGTGCCGTCCCACTCCGCCACGTACGCCTTGAGGCGCAGCCCCGCAGACGCATGGTCGGTGGACGGCGACAGCCAGAAGGAGAAGTCCTGCATGTAGCACGTGAGCGCACAGATGGCGTCGTACGGACGCGTGAACGTCTGGCCCATGGCCACCGTGGCGCCACCGGGCAGCGTGCCGAAGGGGCCCATCGGGAACGCCTCACTGGCGCTCCCGATGGTGAGAGACGTGCTCTGAGCACCAGCCGCAGCCGGTGCGATGGCCGAGCCCAGCAGGGCCGCTGCGGTGGCCGCGAGGGCCACCGAGCGAGCGAAGAAGTTCGGCTTGCGGGAAGTGAACATCGTCAGAGTCGGAAGGTTCGTGGAGAAGGACATCACTGCACCGTGATGGTCAGCGTTTGCGTGGTGCTGGCACCGCTGCGATCGGTCACGCTCACGGTGACCGTGTGCGAGCCGGCCGTGGCATACGTGTGCGGACGCAGGAGCGGCGCGGTCGGCGCAACGGTGGAGACGAACTGCGTGTTCGGCGTGCTGTCTCCCCAATTGATGCGCACCGTGTACGGCGCGCCCTTGGTGCTGCTGAACTTCACGCCGAGGCTGGCCGACACGCCCGCCGTCCACGACGCGGGCGGCGTCACGGTCAGCGACGGATCGTTCACGACCGGCGACGTCAGCGTGAGACCGATCAACACCGGGTCGTGATCCGACGAACGGAACGCGCTGCCATCGGTGAGCGAGGCGATCTGCGCGGCCGACTTGTAGTCGGTGTTGTAGTCCAGGATGTTCGGTTCGTCGGCGTTGATGTGCCACGACGTCACACCCGTGATCTGCGCGGCGATCGACGATGAGGCCATCGCATGATCGAGGTAGCCCCACTGGCCATCGAACGCGTAGGAGTAGGCGTTCGGGCCGATGCGCGACTCGAGCAGGTCGATGAAGCCGGCGTTGCGGAGCACCATGATGGGATCTTCCTTGGCGTAGGCGTTCAGGTCGCCGAGGATGAGCACATCCGGGTCACCGGTCCCGGTGGGATCGGTGGTGAGCCAGTTGCGGAGCTGTGTGGCGGCCGCGACACGCACGGCGTTGCAATTGGCCTGACCGTCGCCTGCATCCGGTGCGTTGCAGGCGCTGCCCTTGCTCTTGAAATGGTTCACCACGGCGATGAAGCGCGCGCCATCGGCCTGCTGGAACGCCTGCGCCAGCGCCGGACGATTGCGCGGCGCGCCGTCGCCACCATTCACAAATGCCACCGTATTGAGCACCGACGTATTGCCCACCGGCGTCACACGGGCCGGCTTGTAGATCAGGGCCACCTTGATGGCGTCCGTACCGAGCGAATTGGTCTGGCTCGTGGCCGCGTCGGCGTTGATGAACGCGTAGGTGTTGGCGCCGGCCTGCGCGTTCAGCTGCGCCACGAGGTGTGCGATGGCGCTGTTCGCGCCGTAGCCATCGTTCTCGATTTCCACGATGCCCAGCACGTCGGCATTGAGACCCATCAGGGCCGAGATCGTCTTCGGCACCTGGCGGTTGAACTCCGTCTGGCTATCGGCACCGCGGCAATCGGTGGAACCACCGCCCACACCATACGTGCAGCCGCTGAACGAGTTGAAGTAGTTCAGCACATTGAACGACGACACACGCAGCGTACCACCGACGCTCGTCGGTGCCATCGGACGGGCGTTGGTCGCGACAAAGTTCGGCACACCGCCACCCATCGCGCCGATGGGGCGCACGCGGTAGGCATTGCCCGAGGCTTCGTTGCCCGACCACGTGTAGGTCATGATGCCCACGATGCCGGTCGCCACGTCACCACCACGCAGCGTGTTGCTGGCGCTCAGCGGGTTGCCGCCTCGGCCGAACACGATGGGGTCCGGGTTCTGATCGTTCGTCGCGTCATCGATGATGATGCGACCGAGATTGTTCTGCGCCTGCAGGGCCGCCGCGGCCGCGCCGGGCGCCACCACGTTCGTTGGCTGCATCTGACGCGCGTTCACCGACATCACCACCTGACCAAAACGGCCCAGCTGGAAGTGTTCGGTCACGTACAGCGACTGCGGCAGGCGCACCAGCATGCCTTCATAGCGCTCGAGGAAGGTGCTCGAGGCCACCGGGAAGGTCACGTCGGTCGGCGTGATCGTCGCGCCACTGCTGCACACCGTGATGTCCGTGACGTTGCTGATCTGCGTCTGTTCCTGGAATTCACCGGCGGTACCCGTCACACGCACCACGTCGCCCAGCGACACACTGTTGTTCGTGTTGTTGAATACGAACAGGCCGTCGGACGTGGCGGCGTTGCCGTCGCCCGTCTGGTCCTGGATGTAGAAGCCACGCAGCGCCGGCTGCGCGCCTTCGAAATCACCCACCACCACCCCCTGCGTGGTGACGGTGCCCGTGATCGCCGCACTCGCGCCGCTGCCCTGAATCGCGTACGTGGGCGTGAAGCCCGACGAGCAGGTGTTGCCGCCCAGCGTGGAGAAGTTGAGCACGTGGTTGGCCGTCATGGCGACCGTCGGATTCGCCGCATCCACCACCTGCGCCGCGACGATGGTCACCGTGCAGGCTTCACCCGCCGCGAAGTCAGTGGTCGGGTTGAGGGTGAAGCTGCTGTTGGTCGTGCCACCCGTCACCGTGGCCGCATGCGCGCCACTGTTGGTGCAGCTGATGGTGTACCACGTACCACTCACCGTCACCGGCATGGTGAATGTCACGGCGATGTCCGAGGCGGCAGCCACGTTGCCCGCGCCCGCCGTCGGCGTCGTGCTGCTCACCGCCGGCGCCAGGGTCACCGTGCCGCAGGTGGCCGTGTGCGCGCCCAGTCCGTCGATGTTGTCCGTCGCAAAGCCGTCCCATTCCGTGGCCGGATTGAACGCGTCACTGCTGTTCGCGTCGCCGGTGCAGATGCTGCTCTTGCGGCGCAGCGTATTGTCGGCCGTGCTGGTGAGCCCCGTGCCCCATTCGGTGCCAGGGTTGTTGCCGATCTGTCCGATCACGTCGAGCGTGGTGTTGCCCTTCACGAGTGAAACGGCGTCATTGCCATTGAACCAACCCGCGGAGTTGGTCTGGTTGGCCTTGGCGAGGATGCCCGCATTGGCCGAACCATGCGCGATCACGAACACACCACCCGCCGGCACCGTGCCCGTCAGGTTGATGGTGACATTGGGCGTCACCGCACCATTGTTGTACATCAGCACCTTGTACTGTCCGGCAGCGAGATCGATGGCGGATCCGGTGCCGTTGTAGATCTCGAGGGCCTTGTTGTTGCTGCTGCCCTCGATGTACTCGGAGAAGAAAAGCTCGGTGGCCGCGCTTGCGACATCGAGACGCGGGGCCGGGATCTCGGGTACGGCCGAGGTCGGCATTGGACGGTCCGCGCACGCCGCCAGCATCGCGGCAATGACGGCGGTGGGAAGCACGCGCCAAGAGCGCGTGAACAGCTTCGGGATATGCATGGAGGAGGCCGGTAGGACGTGGAGGTCGGTCAACCGGCGTGCAAGTGGCGCGTTCCCTGATTTGTACACAATCGACGTTGCCATTCCGTTGCGCGTTCGATTCTTCGCGCGCGCCCGTCGTTTGCAAACTGCCGCGCGCAGTCGGCAGAAGTGAAGCGGATGCGCCACGCCCGCAGTCCATTACTCCTGGCGATCCGGTGCGTGACGGCTAGCGCAACAGTGCGCGCAACAGCTCCGGCATGGCGTGATACTGATCGATGTGATCGGGGCCGCTGTTCCCCGCGTACCCCTGCAGCTCGAAGCGGCCCTTTCGCGTGAGGCTCAGACGCTGTGTACCACGCGGCCCCCACTCCAGCACCGGTTTGCGCGACAGCCCCACGGCGCGCAACAACCAGTCCGCCGTTTCCGTGGTGCTGGCAAACGTGCCGGGAAAGATCTCGGTATGGGTCACGAGGAATCGGGTCTTTCCCTGAATCGCCAGGCGCGCAAAATCCGCAAACGCGGTGAGGTTGTTCGTATCGAGCGCACCACCGAGCGCGAACACCCGGCCCTCGGGCACATACGAGGTGTGCATGCCATCCAGCAACAGCACGCCAGACACACGATCACGGTGACGCGGCTCGCGCAGGATGCGTCGGATGGCCCCATGCCCCGCCGAAAACCCACTGAGCGTAATGCGGCCTGCGTGCGTGGCCACGCCCAGCGATGTGGTGACGGCGCGGTCGACGGACGCGAGCAACGAATCGAAGGCCGCAGGATCGGCAAACGATCGATCATATACGCCCGATCCCGCGCCGAGATTCAGCACGGCCGCCACGGTGCCGTCGTTCAGTGCGGCCACGGATTGCTGGGCCACCCAGGCCGCGCCATGAAAGTGAATCACCAGCGCGTACGGATCGCGCGCCTTGGTGCGGCGGCCGACCCACACCTCCATCGGGCGACCAGCGGGGCCTTCGATGGTGTCCAGTCGTCCGCCGAGGTCGCGTGCCGTCAACCGAGCGTGCGCCCGCGTCGATTCGTTCATCGGGGACGGATTCTGGGGCGCCGGCGGTGGCGTCGTGGACGCCTGCGCGGCAAGCGACCCGGGTATCCACAGCGCGGTCAGCGCCCACAGAGCGAGCCTCACGGTTCGACGCAAAGCGCGAGGATATGTCGGAGATATCATCTGGGCCTATTCCCTGGTGCCCGGCCGGTTTGCATGCGCAACGGTGCCGGTACACGATGCGTGATCTGGACGCGTCAGGCCAATCCTTCGAGGAGATAGGTCGGACGCACCTCATTTCGCGCGGCCAGCACATTGCCGCGTGTGGTGACACCAGTGAGCACGATAGCCGATGCGACACCCACACCCTGCGCACCGGCAATGTCCGTATGCAGCGTGTCGCCGAGCATGACCACATCACGCGTGCCGATGGCATCCAGCGCGGCGTTGAAGTGAATGGACGATGGCTTGCCAAGCACCTCGAATTTCGGTGCCTCCTCATGCAGCAGCACTTCCAGCGCCTGCTCGATCATGCGCGCGAACGCACCCGCCGTGAATCCGAACCGGCGCACGCCGGACGGATAGATCAAGTCGGGATTGGCGAGAATCAATCGCGGTGTGCGGCCATGGTGATGCGCCTCGAGAATCATCGACAGGATGTCGTCGAGTGAGTCGATCAGGTCGATGTTGCCTTCGTCGGCAATGACCACCGCATCGGCGGGATCTTCGGGTGTGGGGTCGACCACCGTGGCGCCGACTTCACGCGCATAGTTGGCCGAATCTTCGGTGCCGAGCACCACCACACGCCCGTTGGCCAGTCCGTGCGCTTGCAGCGTGGGCCCGATCATCATGCCGGATGACAGAATATGGGCCGGCTCAACGGGAACGCCGAGTCGCGCGAGACGCTGCGCGGCACGCTCGGGCGAACGCGAAGCATCGTTGGTGACCACGAGGAATGGCTGGTCATGGCGCTGCAACAGACGCACGGCATCACCAGCCCCGGGCAGGGCACCGGACGCATTGACCAGCACACCGTACGCATCGAACAACACGGCCGCATGCAGCGTCCGCAATTCGGCAAAGGGAAGTTCGCGAGGCATTCACGTAATATGGCAGACCTGCGCGACCGCCTGCAGTTGCCTCGGCCTGTCGCTAGAATCGCACGATGGCCACGCGCCAGTCGGACGTGAATGCGCCCCTCGCCTCGTCGGTGGGAGCGGTGCGCGCCCAGTAGCCCAACTGGTTCACCTGCTGCATCGCGACGAGATCGCCCACGAGCTTGTCGCGTTCGATGTCGATATTGTCTTCCACGCGATGCGTGAAACCGCGATGCTCACGCGACACCACCACGCCGATATCGTGCGTGGCCGCTGCCAGCCACACGGGTACGCCGGCGATGGTGCTATCGGTGCGCCACATGCGCACATGGTGGCGCTTGGCGAAGGTGTCGGTGACGCGCTGAAACACCAGATCGGGATCGCGCCCGAACATTGTCTGCGCCGACACCGGCTGGTGCGTATACCCCTCGGCGGCCGCAGCGCGCACGAACGTCTCGAAGTCTGAGCGCGTGGACATGCGGGCCGGTGTATCCCAGCCGGCCGCGACAAACGCCGCTTGCACCTGCGCGTCGGTGCCCACGAGCATGACGTTCACGAAATCACCTGGCCCACGTCCGCC
>NZ_DASWXE010000163.1:0-52003 GCF_036405635.1 Gemmatimonas sp.
CGCTCCCAATACGTGGCGCTACACGGTGACCGCCGATTCCATCGTGCGCGAAACGGTGTTTGCCGACAGCACATCGCGGCGCGCCTTTGCGGCCAGGGGTGGATTCGTGAACTGGCCCACGTTCATCTATGGCCCCACGGAGCTGCTCGCCGCGGCACGCGCCAAGAAGCAGCCGGTGGACTCACTGCCTGCGGTGGGCAATGCCGGCAATCTCGGCTTCACCGGACTGCTCGCGCTCTCGGGAGACTCGACACGCATGCGCGGCGGTGCCTACGCCATGGTGCTGCGGCATGATGCGCAGCAGCGACTGATCTCGGTGGACGGCAGTGGCACCACCAACAAGATCACCGCCACCCGCGGCGCAGCGGTCAACTTCGATGCGATCGCCAAGGCGATGAAGCCCACCGGCGTGCTGAGTCTTCGGGAAGACGCGCGCGGTGCCTTTGGTCAGGGCGGCATGGTGATCGTGGACTACGGACGCCCGCAGGTGCGTGACCGCAGCGTGTGGGGCGGCGTGCTGGTACCCTTCGACAGCGTGTGGCGCATGGGCGCCAACGATGCCACACATCTGTTCACCACGCGGCCGCTGGTAATGGGCAGTCTCGCCATCGCGCCGGGCATGTACACGCTGTGGGTGCAGCACACGCGCAGTGGCACCTACCTGATCGTGAACAAGCAGACCGGCCAGTGGGGCACGGTATACTCGTCAGCGCAGGATCTGGGCCGCGTGCCCATGACGCTCAGCGATGCGCCGGGCTTCACAGAGACGATGACGATAGTCGTGAAGTCGACCAATCCCACGAGCGGCGCGCTGGAGCTGGCGTGGGGCGACAAGGTCGCGAGTGTGCCCTTCACGATTGGCGCGCGATAGCGCTTGAGGATGTGTGAAACGACAAAGGGCGCCCCGCTTTGGGACGCCCTTGGTTGTGTTCGCGACATGCGCGATCGGCTTGCTGACTACTTCAGGAACCAGATGTAGACAGCGCCGCAGGTGCCGCCGTCCTTGAGATCGGCTGGCGTGGTTGGGTAGAACTCGACACCCGCCAGGTAGTCGGTGAAGATCTTGTCGAGATCGGGCGGCAGCGCGCTTTCGTAGGGATACACGCGCAGCCCATCGCGCACGACGGCCGCGCGGCAGGTCGGATTGCCCTTCGCGGCCACGAACGATTCGTTGTTGGGGCCGGCCACGATGTTCGCGCCCGCGTCGACCTTGAGCAGGTTGGAGAGCGGACGACCATCGGCGGCCTTGAGCTGCGCCGCGGTGAAGAACTTGCCCTGCGCCTTGGCGCGGCGGACATCGAACCCCGCCAAGGTCAGCTCGGTGGCCACACCCTTCGGCTTGGGTGCTTCGACATAGGCCAGGATTTCGAACTCGAGCGGCATCGGCGTGTTCGGGCCGACGGTGAAGTTGTCGAAGAACGCCTGGTAGCCCTTGGCCACGGCTTCGACGATGTGGCCGCCGTCTTCGAGCTCGGGGATGGTCACCATGCCGAGCGAATCGGTGGTGCCGGCTTCGATGGTGTGGTCGATGCTGATGACCGCGCCCTTGATGACCGTGGTGTCACCAGCCTTGCGGAAGCGGAGCTTGACCGGGCGGGGCGCGGCATCCTGGGCCTGCACTTCATGCGCCGGGGTCGCCAGGACCATGCCAGCGGCGACCAGCGCGAGGGAGAGAGCGTTTCGGAGTTTCATGGGGGAACGATAGCGTGAATGCGCGCGGTGCCGAAGGTGGGAGAGCGCCGGCGCGGGCCTCGTTCTGTTTACGTACGACGGGGGGAAATCATTCACGGGAATGCCGGACAGATCGGCAACGAAATTCCCATACTGTTGTCAGGCAACGCTTTACCGCCGGAAGCACAGCGGGGTGCCATCCACAAGAATGGCACCCCGCTTCTTTACTGCAACAGCGAAAATCGACGCCGACGTACGACTCGTCTATCGCACCAGCTTCTTGTACTTGATCCGATGCGGCTGGTCCGCATCAGGTCCCTTCCGGCGCTTGAGATCCTCGATGTACGCGCCGTAGTTCCCTTCGAACCACACCGTTTCCGAGTCGCCTTCGAAGGCCAGGATGTGCGTGGCCACACGATCCAGGAACCAGCGATCGTGGGAGATGATCACCGCGCAGCCCGAGAAATCGAGCACGGCTTCTTCCAGCGCGCGCAACGTATCGACGTCGAGATCGTTCGTCGGTTCGTCGAGCAGCAGCAGGTTGCCACCCTGCATCACGGTCTTCGCGAGATGCAACCGGTTGCGCTCACCACCCGACAGGTTCGCCACCAGCTTCTGCTGATCGGCGCCCTTGAAGTTGAAGCTCGCCGCATACGCGCGTGAGTTGAGCTCACGCTTGCCCACCGGAATCGTTTCACGACCACCGGAGATCTCTTCCCACAACGTGCGCTTGCCTTCGAGCGTGCGGTGCTGGTCCTGATAGCTGATCTGCACCGTCTCACCGACCACGAGCTGACCTGCATCAGGCTGTTCGAGCCCGTTGATCATGCGGAACAGCGTGGTCTTACCCGCACCGTTCGGACCGATGATGCCCACGATGCCGGCGCGCGGCAGATCGAAGTTGAGATTGTCGAACAGCAGCTTGTCACCGAACGACTTGCGCAGCCCCTTGGCGCGCACGACGTCGTTACCCAGACGCGGCGCCGGCGGGATGATGATTTCGTTCTGCATCACGCGATCGTTCTGCGCTTCGCTGGCCAGATCCTCATAGGCCTGCAAACGAGCCTTGTTCTTGGCCTGCCGCGCGCGCGGCGACATGCGCACCCACTCGAGTTCCTTCTGCAGCGTCTTCTGACGCGCACTGGCCTGCTTCTCTTCCTGCGACAGGCGCTGCTGCTTCTGCTCGAGCCAGCCCGAGTAGTTGCCCTCGTACGGCACGCCCTTGCCACGATCGAGCTCGAGGATCCACTTGGCGACGTTGTCCAGGAAGTAACGATCGTGGGTGATGGCCACGACGGTGCCCGGGAACCGCTCGAGGTGATGCTCCAGCCACGCCACGCTTTCAGCGTCGAGGTGATTGGTGGGTTCGTCCAGCAGCAGCATGTCCGGCTCTTCCAGCAGAATCTTGCAGAGCGCGACACGACGCTTTTCACCACCAGACAAATGCGTCACCGCGGCATCACCCGGCGGCAGACGCAGCGCGTCCATGGCCACGTCGATCTTGTTGTCGAGATTCCACAGATCGTGCTGGTCGATGTACTCCTGCAGCTTGCCCTGCCGCTCCATCAGCTTGTCGAAGTCCGCATCGGGCTCGGCGAACGCCAACGAGATCGCATTGAACTCGTTGAGCGCATCGCGCTGCGCCTTCACGGCCAGCTCGACATTGCCGCGCACGTCGAGCGACGCGTCGAGTTCGGGCTCCTGTGACAGGTAGCCGATGCGCGTACCCTTGTGCGCCCAGGCTTCACCCTGAAACTCGGTGTCCACGCCGGCCATGATGCGGAGCAGCGACGACTTACCGGCGCCGTTGGGGCCGAGGACGCCGATCTTCGCGCCCGGGTAGAAGGAGAGCCAGATATCGTCGAGGATGATGCGCGAAGGTGGAACCACCTTGCGCAGCGCCTTCATGACGTAGATGAACTGCGGAGCCATAGTCGAAAAACCGATGGGGGAAGAGCGCGGCGCTCCGGAACGAACCTGACGGCGGACCTGCACGTCGGATTCCGGGCGCGCGGCAACGGGCGTAATCTATCGGCTCTATGGACGTTTCGACGCCCCACCTCCCCGACGGCCGCCGCACGAACGGCCTTCGCACGAACGGCCTTCGCACGAACGGCCTTCGCCTGGACGGCACCCGCCTGGACAACATCGACCTGGTGCGCGGTCTGGTGATGGTGCTGATGCTGCTCGATCACACCCGGGATTTTGTGCACGCCACCGGGCAGTTCGAGAACCCGATGAACCTGGCCACGACCACGCCGTGGCTGTACGCCACGCGCTGGGTCACGCACCTGTGTGCGCCGGCCTTCGTGTGGCTGGCCGGGACGTCGGTGGGGCTCCAGTGGCTGCGGAGCAGCGGCGATCCGGCGGCGCGGCGCGCGCTGGCCGGCTACCTGCGCCGGCGTGGGGCATGGCTCATCGTGGCCGAACTGCTGCTGGTGCGCCCGCTCATGTACTTCAATGTCGACCCGTCGTACGCGGCGGGGCTGCAGGTGATCTGGGCAATCGGCGTGGGGCTGTTGCTGCTTTCGGTGGTGCTGTCGCTGCCCATGCGCGTGGTCGGGGCCTTTGGCCTCGTGGTCATCGCCGGGCACAACCTGCTCGATGGCCTCACCGTGGCGCCGTGGTTTCCGCCGTCGACCGAGGCGGTGAGCTGGGGCGCACGGCTCTGGATGACGGTGCACCAGGGCGGGCTGTTCCCGCTGGGTGCGTGGCCATCGCCGGTGGTGTTTGCGATGTACCCGCTGCTGCCCTGGCTGGGCGTGCTGTGCGCGGGCTATGGCTTCGCCGAGCTGTACACGCTGCCGGCGGCGCGCCGGCGGTCGCTGCTCTTGTGGGTGACTCTGGCCATGGTCGTGGTGTTTCTTGCCCTCCGGCTCACCCACGGCTACGGCGACCCCATTCCCTGGCGTGGTCAGGACTCGGCGGGGCGCACGATCATGTCCTTCATGAACGTGCAGAAGTACGGTCCTTCGCTGCAATTCGTGCTGATCACGCTCGCGCCGTCCTTCCTGCTGCTGGCGCTCACCGACGGCTCGCGCGCACGCGGACTGGGCGCGGCACTGGTCACGTTTGGCCGGGTGCCGATGTTCTACTACCTGCTGCAGTGGGTGTGGGCTCACCTGGCCGGCATGACGGTGACGGCCATTCATGGCGGTGACCTCGGGTTCTTCTTCCTGAACCCGGTGCAGCAGATCGTGGCCATGTCCGCGGGGCGCACGTTCACGGTGGGCGGCTCCCTCACCGAGGTGTATATCGCCTGGGCGCTGGGCGTGGTGCTGCTCTACTGGCCCTGCCGCTGGTACGCCGCACTCAAGGCCCGCCGGCCCGACCTGCCGCTGCTCCGGTACCTGTAATACCGCCATTCCACGGCGCGACTCCCCCTCGTGTTACAACGTCCTGACCAACCTCTCAGTACATTGATGTGATGCAGATCGACGTGGCCGCTCAGCTCTCCGGCAATCCTGCCGCCGTGCTCCCGCTCCTTTTTGGCGCGGGGGTGCTGACGAGCCTCACGCCCTGCGTCTACCCGATGATTCCGATCACTGCTGCCATCGTTGGTGGCCAGTCGTCATCGGAGCAGTCAGGCGCCACAAAGGCGTCACGTTGGCGCCCGCTCGGTCTTTCTCTGGCCTACGTGATGGGACTGGCGCTGGTCTACGCCGGTCTCGGACTGATCGCCGGGCTCACCGGCACCATGTTCGGTACCATCTCGTCCAACCCGTGGGCGTTCTTCGTCATGGCCAACCTGCTGCTGCTGGCAGCGCTGTCCATGCTCGATGTCATCCCGGTGCGGGTCCCCGCGGCGATCATGCAGCGGGCCGCCAACGCCGGCACCGGTGGACGGGCGGCAGGCGCCTTCGTCATGGGCGCGGCCTCAGGTCTCGTGGCAGCCCCGTGCTCTGCACCGGTCATGGCGGCCGTGCTGACCTGGGTCTCCACCACCAAGTCGGCTCTGCTCGGCTTCACCTACCTCTTCACGTTCTCGCTCGGCATGTGCACGCTGCTGGTGATCGTCGGCCTGTCTGCCGGCTCGCTCAGCCGCCTGCCGCGCGCCGGCGCGTGGATGCTCACGGTGAAGAAGGTCTTCGCGTTCGTGATGCTCGCGATGGCCGAGTATTACCTGGTCAAGATGGGCCAGGTGTACTTCTGATGCGCTGTTGATGTCTTTCTGATGGACGGAACGGGACCGAAACGAGTCGTTGGTCCCGCTTCGGTGTAACAGTCGTGTGCGCTCGGCAAATCCGGCCCGGTATCACTGGATCGACTTTGCCATTCAGCTGCGCGCGTTCCCTCCTGCAGTACTCCCACCTCGCCTGACATGCCTGCTTTTTTTGCCACCGCGCGCCGCGCGGCTGCCGTGACGACGCTCGCGTCGGCCGCGGCCCTGGCCACCCTCGCCGCTTCCCCGGCGCTTCCGACCATTGCCCCCCTCGCCGCCCAGGATCTGGGTATCGCCGTTGGCGAAAAGGCGCCGGGCGGTCCGCTCGAGACCATGACCGGCCAGACGGTCGATCTCTCCTCGTACATGGGCAAGCAGCCCGTGGTGATCGAGTTCTGGGCCACCTGGTGTGGCAACTGCAAGCAGCTCGAGCCGGCGATGCGCGCCGCCATGACCAAACACAGCGCCAAGGTGAAGTTCGTGACCGTGGCGGTGTCGGTGAATCAGTCGTACGACCGCGTGAAGGCCTGGCAGGCGGCCAACAAGCTGCCCGGCGACCTGCTTTATGATCGCAAAGGCACCGTGAGCGGTGAGTACGACGTGCCGGCCACGAGCTACGTGGTGGTGGTCGATCGCACCGGCAAGATCGTGTACACAGGTGTGGGCGGCACGCAGGATCTCGAGGCCGCGATCAAGAAGGCGCTGTGATGTCCGATCATTCCGATCGTTCCGAACACGACGAGCTCGCGGAACGCTCACCGTCCGTCACGATTCGCGATGTGGCGCGTGAGGCGGGGGTGTCCATCGCCACGGTGTCGCGTGTACTGAACGACGCCGCACGCGTGACCGATGACACGCGTGATCGCGTGCGCACGGTGGTGGCCCGCATGGGCTATGCCCCACATGGCGGCACACGCAGTCAGTTGCTGCGCCGTACGCGCACACTGGGCGTGCTGCTCCCCGATCTTTACGGCGAGTTCTTCTCCGAGTTCATCCGCGGCATCGATGAAACGGCCAAGAAGCACGGCTTCCTCACCCTGGTGACATCGGCGCGGCGTGAAGCCCACGAAGTGTCGGCCGCGGTGAGCAACATGCGCGGTCGCGTGGACGGCTTCCTCGCGCTGTCACCCTCGGTGACGGCGCGCGCAACGTTGGCGGAAGTGGCCGAGCGTTATCCGACGGTACTGGTGGGCGCGGGCAGCGATGTGGGCGATATCGCCGCGCTGTCGGTGAACAACTTCCAGGGTGCGGCGTCGATGATGAAGCACCTGTTGTCGCTGGGCCATCGCAAGATCGTGTTTCTGCGTGGCCCGTCGGGTCAGGTGGACGCCAGCGAGCGGCTGCACGCGGTGCGCGAAGTGGCCAACTGGTACGAAGACTGTGAGCTGCGTGAGCTGCACGGTGAGTTCCGTATGGACACCGCGTTCGATGTGGTCACGCAGTTGCTGCAGAGTGGCGCGCGACCGGATGCGATTTTCGCCGCCAACGACAGCATGGCGATCGGCGCGATCGCGGCTATCAAGGACGCCGACCTGCGCGTGCCGGAAGACATCGCGGTGACGGGATTCGACGACATCCCGATGACGCGGTACCTGTCGCCGTCACTCACCACGGTGCGCATGCCGATTTACGCGATGGGCGAACGGGCGGTGCTGCGTCTCATCGAGACGGTGCGCAGCGGCGAGACGTCGGTGCCGGTGAACCACGAGGTGCTGCCGGCGGAGTTGGTGATTCGGGCGAGCTGCGGTGCGGCAGTGCAGATGATCGCACAAGCCGCACGCTGAGAGCGCTAGCCCAATAAAAAAGCGCGCGACGGCGGGGGACCGCTGTCGCGCGCTTTGAGCTAGGGGCTATGAGCCCTGCGCTCGGGGGCTATTACTTCGACATGTTTTTTATGAGCTGGTCGAGGAACAGCTGGTCGACGATACCTGAGCTGCCACAGGGCAGTCGGTCGACGCTGTTACCGCCCGCCATATCGCGCGCTGAAGCCACGAAGGTCACGCCGGCGTCCGTCTTGCCTTTGCCATCGGGGGCGACGCTGACCATGAGCGACATGAAGATGCGGAACGTTGCCGCGTTCGGCCCGGTCATGCTCGAGCCACACGACACGAGCTGCACCATGTTCTTCCCCATGAACTGACGGGTGCGATAGAAATCAGGATTGCCGATCTGCCGGGTGGTGGGGTTGTCCACCGTGACGGGAATGCTGAAATCCGCAAAAGTCTGCTTCACCGCCGCGAACACCTTGGCCGGATCCGCCTCGAACGAACGCACCGATGCACGCGGCGCATCGGCGTACATGGTGACCTGGTCGGCGCCCTGGTAGATCGTGGCCTGAGCGGGCGCCCTGGCGCTGGTCGCTGCTGGTGCGCCGCCAGTGGTACCGCCAGAGCTGGCACAGCCTACCGTCAGGACAACGAGCGCAAGCGGGATTGCGACACGTCGGAAGGACATTGGACACTCCTCAAGGGTTCGATGAAACGGTGCCGCCGTGCTGCAAACGGCGTTCACCCGTGATGCTTGAGCACTCTTTGCGCTTCTTCTTCCAGGCCGCGCAGCAGCGCTTCGATATGCTCGACTCCTGTACGCGCGTTCATCACCGTGATGCGGAGCACCCGGCGTCCATCGAGCGTGGTGGCCGTGATCCAGCCACGTCCCGACCTATTGTACCGCTCGCGCAACCGGTTGGTGAGATCGTCCCGGTCCTCGTCGGCGACACCGTCTGGATACCACGCGAAGCAGAGGATGTTCGACTCGGGCTCGTGCAGGGCCCGGAAGTGCGGATGGCCATCCAGGCGGTCATACAACGTACGCGCCATGCTGCACAGGCGGTCGTACAAAGCGCCGAGCGCCGTGGCTCCGTAGCGCTGGAAAGCGACCCAGAGCTTGAGCACATCCGAGCGGCGTGAGCACTGAAACGAGCGCGGCCCCATGTCCCAGGCACGTGCATCATCGGCCGGCGTGAACAGGTACGGCGCCTGCTGGGCAAATGCCGACTCGAGCACATGTTCCTCGCGCACGAGCAGCATGCCGGCAGCCAGCGGCAGCAGCAATGTCTTGTGCGGATCCCATGCCAGTGTATTCGCCCGCGCCAGCCCCTTCAATCGATGCCGATGCGTGCGCGAGAGCAGCGCACCGCCGCCATGCGCGGCATCCACATGCAGCCACAGCGGCCCGCGGGCATCGGCAAACTCCTCGCACAGATCGGCGATGGCCTCCAGGTCGTCATACGAACCGGTGGCCGTGCATCCGGCCGTGGCCACCACCGCCATGACGGCGGTGCCGCGCTCGCGCAGCGCGGCCAATCGTTCGCGCAACATGGACACGTGCATGCGATAGCCGTCGCTGGGAATGACGATCACACGATCGAGGCCGAGACCCATCTCACCCGCCGCGCGAGCCACCGCGTAGTGCGCATGTTCGCCGCACACCAGCACCGGCGGCGATGTGCCCACACCGTTCTTCCAGACATCGGGAATGGCACGACTGCGCGCCGCCAGCAGTGCGGTCAGGGTCGCCTCGGTGCCTCCGGATGTCATCGTGCCACCGGCGCGCGAATCCCACCCGACCAGGTCCGTCATCCACTCGACCACCTGATGCTCGAGCGGCGTGAAGGCTGGCGACATCTCCCGCACCGCCTGCGACTGATTGAGGGCACTGATCAGCGCATCGGTCCACACGGCAGCGGGCAGCGGCGCTGACACCTGGTGACCGATGTACATCGGGTGCGCGAGTCGGTTCACATCCTGCAGCAGCAGCGACGACAACCGCCTCGCGACATCAGCCAACGGACGCGATCGGCGCGGCAGTGGCTCCGAGAGACGATCGGCAATCACCTCGGCGCTGTGCCACGTGCTCACCGCGCCTTCGCCGGTGCGTGTCTCGGCGAAGTACTGCGCGACCAATGCCAGGATCGGCTCGGCGGCGGCCAGTGTAGTATCTGCTTCCAGCAGCGCCAGAGGATCCGGCGCCGCCTCGTCCGGCATCCCGGTGAGGTGCGTGTTGGACATGCGTCGAGGTATGTTGTTCGAGTCGATGACGATGCGCCAGCCGAAGGGGCGTCCGTCCCCCGATCTGCAAACCGGCCTCTCCCATCCTTCGCCTGCCCTGATGTCCGAGCCCCACGCGGTCAGCCCGCATCTCGTGCCGTCGGTATCCGCCGAATCGGTCGCCGTGCTCAACGAGCCCGCGACGCCCGAAGCGGGCACGCTCGAGGATTTCGAGCCGGAACCGTTGCTCGACACCCGCACGGCCATGTGGGCGGTGATCTTCGCGGGCGGCATCGGCACCCGCTTCTGGCCGCTCAGCACGCCGCGTCGCCCCAAGCAGCTGCTGGCGCTGGTCAATGAGCGTCCGCTGATTGCCGATACGGTCGCCCGCTTGTCTCCTCTGGTGCCGGCCGAGCGTGTGCTGGTGGTCACCAGCGCGGACATCGCGGACGCGCTGCACGAGGCGATTCCGGAGATTCCGCGGGCCAACATGCTGGTGGAGCCGCGTCCCCTGGGCACGGCGGCGGCGCTCGCGTGGGGCGCGCAGGAAGTGGCGCGACGCGCGGGCCCGGACACGATCTTCGCCGCGCTGCACGCCGACCTCGCCGTGGGGCATCCCGACGTCTTCCGCGACACGCTCCGGCGCGCGGCTTCGATCGCGAGCAGCGATTCGCATCTCGTGGTGCTGGGTGCGACGCCGACGCGTCCCGAGACGGGTTTTGGCTACCTGCAGCCCGGCAACATGGTGGACCCGCTGGTATCGCGCGCCGAGGGCGGTGCGTGTCATGTGGAGCACTTCGTGGAGAAGCCGGGCGCGGCGCTGGCCGATGTGCTCATCGAGAAAGGGGCGCTGTGGAACACGGGTATCTTCGTGTGGCGCGCCAAGGTGGTGCTGGACGAACTCGCGAAGCATACGCACGAGCTGCAGCATGGCCTCTCCAAACTCGCCACGGGCGAGATGGAGGCGTTTGCCGAGCTGGTGACGTCGGTGTCGATCGACCGAGGCCTGCTGGAGCGCAGCCGGCGTGTGGTGGTGCTGCCGTCTGCCTTCGAATGGGACGACGTGGGCACCTGGGCTTCACTGCGTCGCGTGCGCGAACTCGATGACACCGGCAACGGTGTCATGGGCTCGGTGCACTGTATCGAAAGCTCGGGCAACGTCATTCACGCCGACGACTGCTGCGTGGTGGTGTACGGCGTGTCGGGCATGATCGTCGTCAGCATTCAGGGGCTGACGTTCGTGACCACGCAGGAGCGGGCGACGGAACTCGGACCGCTCCTGAATGCGCTGCCGGGCAGCCTGCGCTTCAATCCCGGGCGCTAGGCGCCACGAAAGACGGGCGCGCGCTTTTCGCGGAAGGCGTGCAGCGCTTCTTTCACATCGGCGCTGGCGAAGCAGTGCTTGATGTGAATGAGTTCTTCGCGCAGTTGCGCGTCGAGCGAGGCATCGGAGCTGCCCAGCAGCAGGCGCTTGCTGAGTGCGAGTGCGATCGGTGGACCGGCGGCGATGGCGGCGGCGCACTGCGCCACCGTCGCCCCGAATTCCGCGTCGGGGATGACGGAGGACGCGAGGCCGATGCGCTCGGCTTCGGCCGATGTGATGTCGCGACCGGTGAGCACGATGTCCATCGCACGCGCCTGTCCGATGAGACGTGGCAGGAACCACGTCACACCGGCATCGGGCGAGAGACCGCGACGCACATAGCCCGCGGTGCAGGTGGCACTCGCGCTCACGAGGCGCAGGTCACACGCCAGCGCGAGACCAAACCCGGCGCCTGCTGCGGCGCCGTTGATGGCTGCAATCACCGGCTTGTGGCACTGCGTGATGCTCTGCACCCAACGCCCCACCCAGTAGTACGCATCGAGCCGCTCGGCGCGGGTGTTGCCAAGCCCCACGGGTTCGGCGAGATCGAGGCCGGCGCAGAAACCACGACCGGCGCCGGTGATCACAACGACGCGCACGGCGTCGTCCTGCGTGGCGTCGTGCATCGCACGCGGCAGCGATTCGGCGAGTACGGGATTCACCGCATTCAGTCGCTCGGGCCGATTGAGCATGATCGTGCGCACACCGGCTTCGGTGGTGGACACCTCGAGGTGCGGATACGCCGACTGCTCCCGCGCGGCGCCCGCGTCGTCTCCGTTGGTCATGTGCTCATCTCGCAGCGAAGGTTGGCCTGGACTCACGAACTTACTGCGTACCCCCCACTACCATCCATGTGGGTCGTCCCGCTAGATCACTAGGATCGGACGTCCTCGATGACGGCCCCGACGCGATGGCGGTGCGGCGGTTCCCGCCCTTACGCTGCCCAAATCCAGCCCGTTCCCTGCCAGTCTCCGGTCCCATGGTTCCTTCCCGCGCTTCAGCTGCTGCCCGCCTCGACGAACCGTCTTCTGCCGAACAGGGGCCGCTGGTCTCCAGTGACACGCTGGCGCGCACGGCGGCCGAGACCTGCCGGCAACACGAGCGGCTCTCGAAGTTGATGGCGCTGGCCGTTTCGACGAACGAGCTGCAGGCGGCGCATGCGATGGTCGACACGATCGACCTGGCACTGGCCGAAGCGGTAAAGGACTTCGAGAAGAAGTGTGCGAAGGTGCCGGTGACCGAGGCTGGAGAAGTGCGGTCGGCCGCCAATGCCATGTGGCTCTCGGCGCGTGAATACCTGCGCCGCCACAGCATCGCCGAGAAGGCCTCGCGCCTGATCACGCAGGGTGACGATACGCTGGGCGATCTGCACTTCGAATACGAACTCGAAGCGTCGGCACTGCTCGGACTCAAGCAGGCCACCAGCGCGTATCAGAAGCTCCGTCCGGAAGCCCGCTGCTGACCTTTTCAGATTTTTCAGAGATCTGATTGGCCGCTGCGCGGCGAATTGAAAGGATCTGAAGGGAAAGGAGCAGGCCAGACGAACAACTGTTCACACATGTACATGTGAGCAGTTGTTCTTTTTTTTGTATTCTTTAGAGGCGGTTTCCTGCAGTTTTCCCTTTTCTCATGCTGTTTTCGCGTCGCGCAGCGACGCCGCTGTTGACCCTTCCAATCATCCCCATCCCTTTCCTGCCAGAGCGTTACCCACCAATCAACGGCAGCTCGAACAGCAGCTTGCTCGGCTGAGGATCGCGCGTGAGGTAGACCTGGAGCTTGTCGATGATGGCCGGGGCGGTCACCCGAAGCGCGAGCAGTTCGCGCTCCCGCTGCTGTGTGAGCGTGGGATAGAAGCTCAGCGTGCAATGCGGGGTGAACCGGAAGCGTGCGGCCTTGAACGGCAGGCCACTCTTGCCGATGCGTTCATGCAACGTGCGTAGAGGGCCGTGTGGATCGAGCGGCAACGAAACGATGTCCGTCTGCATGAACCGATGCGGCGGCTCGAGCCGCAACGACATGGGTGCCGTGGTGGCTGCAATGGGAGTCAATGCGTCCCGAATCCGTTCCACTGGTGTATCTGTGGGAATGGGACCCAGTCCTGAGGAACCGACCACCGTCACATGCGGCGGTGTCAACCGTGCGAGCTTCGGATCGAACCGGTGCTGAATTTCTCGCACGGCTGCGCCAGCTTCACCGGCCAGTTCCGTGAGTACGAAGATACCAAACGCCGCTGCCATGTTCGCAATGTAACGAACGGACACTCACGGCGGTTCCGCTGACGCGCTATTTTCGCGCCATGGGAGAAGCTATGGTGGTCATCCGTGAATACGTGAACGAGATGGAAGCACTCGTTGCACGCAGTGTGCTCGAAGCACATGAAATCCCCGCGGTCGTATTGCGTGACGATGCCGGCGGCATGCTTCCGGCCATGCACTTGTTGTATCCGGTGCGCCTTGCCGTGCGTGCGGTGGACAGTGCACAGGCGCTGCGCATCCTCGATGCGCCGTTCGAGATGGACGCGACCGATGATTTCGTGCCGGGCGACGACGCTCCGCGAGGACTGTGAGCGGCCCGTTCGCCAATCAGGTGGTGCTGATCACCGGTGCCTCGAGTGGCATCGGTGCCGAACTGGCACGGCAGTTTGCGGCCGGCGGCGCACGGGTGGCCTTGGCCGCTCGTGACGGCGCGCGTCTCGAAGAGGTCGCCGTTGCGTGCCGCGCGCAAGGCGCCGAGGCGTTCGTCGTAGCGTGTGATGTGAGCATTGAAGCCGATTGTCAGCGCATGATCCAGCAGACCGTCACGCACTTCGGCCGCCTCGATGTGCTGGTGAACAACGCGGGACTGGGGTCGAGTGCACCGTTTGAAAGCATCACCGATCTCTCGATCTTCGAGACGCTGATGCGGGTGAACTACCTCGGCAGCGTGTGGTGCACCGCCCATGCGCTGCCGTACCTGCGCAAGACGTCGGGACGCATCGTGGCCATCTCGAGCCTCACGGGGCTCACCGGTGTGCCCAAACGCACCGCCTACGCCGCCACGAAACATGCGATGGCCGGCTTCTTCGACTCATTGCGCATCGAACTCGATGGCAGTGGTGTGTCGGTGACGGTCGTGTACCCCGGCTTCGTATTCTCCGAGATCAACCAGCGCGCGTTGTCGGCCGATGGCACGCCCTACGGCGAGCGTGGCTACAAGCGCAAGCCCGGTGAGACGATGCCCACCGATGAATGCTGCCGGCTCATTCTGCGTGCGACAGAACGACGTGACCGCGACCTGGTGATGACGTGGCGGGGCAAGCTCGGTCGGTTGCTCAAGCTGATTTCTCCCAGTCTCGTGGACGGTATTGCCAAGCGCGCCATCGATACGCGGCAATAGCCGGTCCGTTGTGACGTGACTCGGCCCCCTGCCCCGTCGCCCGATTGTCGATAGAGTACGGGATGCGTGTTGTTGCCGTGGACGCCGTCCACCCTGATCCTGACGTGCTGGCCGATGCCGCCAGTGTCATCCGTGCCGGTGGGCTGGTGGCCTTCCCCACCGAGACCGTCTACGGGCTTGGTGCCAATGCGCTCGATCGCGATGCCGTGGCTCGCATCTATGCGGCGAAGGGGCGTCCCGCCTGGAATCCCGTCATCATGCATGTGGGCAGCGCGTCGGACGCGCAGCAGTATGCGGCCCACTGGCCAGCGAGCGCAGCGCGCCTGGCGGAGCGGTGCTGGCCTGGTCCGCTCACGCTGGTGGTGCCCCGTGCTGCGCACGTGCCCGACATCGTGTCCGCTGGTGGTGAGACCGTGGCGTTGCGCGTGCCGGCGCATCCGGTAGCCCTCGCACTCATCGCGGCGGCCGGATGTCCCATTGCTGCGCCGAGCGCGAACCGTTTCACCCAGGTGAGTCCCACCACGGCGCAGCATGTGGTGGCATCGCTTGGCGATCGGGTCGGGCTGGTGCTGGATGGAGGACCCAGTGCGGTGGGCATCGAAAGCACGGTGGTGGATTGCACCGGCGACACGGTGACCATTCTGCGTCCCGGTATGCTGGGGCGTGAGTCACTCGAGGAAGCGCTCGAAGGACTCGATGTGGCGGTGCGCCACGCCGCGCCACGCGCTGTGCCTCACGGGGCCGCACAGACGCTTGAAGCTTCAAGCAATACCACCAGCGAGGCCCCTCGCTCTCCGGGCATCGCGGACCGCCACTACGCGCCTCGTGCCGACGTATGGCTGTTTGCGCCAGAGCAGCTGCCAGAGGTGGTGGCAGCGCTGACCACACGACAGGCCGACACATCCGCGGCTGGCCCAGTGATCGCGTTGCTGCGCAGCGCGGCGTTCGGGGATTCATCGGGCGCCACGGGCGACATCACGGTCCTTCCCATGCCGGTGAAGGCAACCGCCTACGCGCAGGCGCTGTATGCGGCGCTGCATGAGGTGGATGCGCGCGGCGCGTCCCTCGTGCTCATCGAAATGCCTCCCGACGAGCCCGGATGGGACGGCGTGCGGGACCGCCTCACGAGGGCGTCCCGGTAGAGTATCTTTCCGGCATGCTACCTATCGACCTGACTGGAAAGCGCGCCCTCGTTGCGGGCGTTGCGGACGACAATGGCTTTGGCTGGGCTATCGCGAAGGCCTTTGCCGAAGCGGGAGCGAGTGTGTGTGTGGCCACGTGGCCACCGGCACTCAACATCTTCCTCAACCTGCTCGAGCGCGGGAAGATCGACGATTCGCGCCAGATGCCCGACGGCTCGCTGCTCACCTTCGAGCGCATCTATCCGCTCGATGCCGTCTACGACGCGCTGTCCGACGCGCCGGAAGACGTGCGCGAGAACAAGCGCTACAAGGAACTCGGCGACTTCTCCATCGACGGGCTCGCGCAGCGGCTCGTGTCGGACTTCGGCGAGAAGCCGCTCGACATCGTCTTCCATTCGCTCGCCAACGGGCCGGAAGTGAAGAAGCCGCTGCTCGAAGTGAGCCGCTCCGGTTATCTGGCCGCGTCGAGTGCGAGCGCGTATTCGCTGGTGTCCATGGTGCAGCGCCTCGGGCCGCTGATGCGCCCGCATGGTTCGGTGTGCTCGCTTACGTACATGGCCAGCGAACGCGCCATTCCCGGCTACGGTGGCGGCATGTCGTCGGCCAAGGCACAGCTCGAAAGCGACACGCGTGTGCTGGCATTCGAAGCTGGTCGCAAGTGGGGGCTGCGCGTGAACACGATCTCGGCCGGGCCGTACGCGTCGCGTGCGGCGAGCGCCATCGGCATCATCCAGACCATGGTGAAGTACTGCGCCGCCAACTCGGCGTTGCCCGAAGAGCTGGAAGCGCGCGAAGTGGGCACGACGGCGGCATTTCTGTCCAGCGGTCTCGCCAGCGGCATTTCCGGCACGACGGTCTATGTCGACAAGGGCTACCACGCGATGGGCATGGCCGTGACGATGCCGGCTGGCACCGAGCAGATCAGCGGCTGATTTCCCCGGCGTTCATCAGCGCGTTCCGCTGATCCTCCATGACTGACCCGGCATTGCGCACCGCAGAACATGAGTCCCCCACCGCTTCCACGGTGCGGGGACTCGGGCTGCGCGCGCGGCTTCTGGTCATGTCCCTGGTGACCATGACGCCACCCGTGCTGGTGGCGACACTGGTGGACATTCGCAACGACGGTTGGCCCGGTGCCCTGATGCTCGCGGGTGCCTTCGCCGCCGGGGGCGTGTTCGCCTACGCGGCGGGCAGTTACATCGTGCGTCCTGTGGAAGCGCTCATCCAGGACGCCCACGTGCTCTCTGCAGGATTGTCCGGGCATCGCTCCGTCATTCGTTCGAGCGACGAAGTGGGGCAACTCGCCATCGCGCTCAATCAGATGGCCGAAACGATGGAACGACGCACCGCGGCGCTGGCCGACAATGAGCGTCGCTATCGTTTTCTGTTCGACTCCAATCCGCTGCCCATGTGGGCGTGGGACGCCGAGACGACGAACATTCTGGCCGTGAATCAGGCGGCCATCGACAAGTACGGCTACGATCGCGAGCACTTCCTCACGCTGCAGATCGTCGACCTGATCGATCCGTCGGAGATGGAACGCTTCAGCGGCGCGCGTCTCCCGTTCTCCGAGACCCGCCAGAATGCCGGTAGCTGGATGCATCGCACCGCGACCGGCAAGCGACTGGAGATGGAGGTCATCACCACGTCGTCACGTCGTCTCGGACGCGCAAGCTGGTTGTCGGTGGGTATGGATATCACGGCGCGCCGTGAAGCCGAACGCGCACTGGCCCGCAGTGAAGAGCAGCTCCGTCAGGCGCAGAAGATGGAGGCCATCGGCACGTTCGCGGGTGGCATCTCGCACGACTTCAACAACCTGCTCACGGGCATGCTGGGGTACTGCGATCTGTTGCTGTCGCAGCTCAATCCGAGCACGGAAGCCTTTGCCGACGTGAGCGAGATTCGTGCGCTGGCCGTGCGTGGTACCGAGTTGTCGCGGCAGATTCTCGCCGTGAGCCGCAAAGCCGTGTTGCAGCCAGCCGTGCTCGATCCGAATGCGATCGTGCTGGGCCTCGACCGGTTGCTGCGTCGTCTGGTGGGCGAGCACATCACGCTGCACACCCACCTCGACAGCGAAGTGGGTACGGTGCGCGCTGATGCCGGTCAGCTCGAACAGGCGCTGCTCAATCTGGTCAGCAACGCGCGTGATGCCATGCCAAGTGGTGGACGCATCGACATCCGCGTGGGGCCCATCACCACGGAGCAGCGCCAGCGTTTCACGCTCGATGCGCAAACTGACTGGACGTCGATCAGCGTGGCCGACAATGGTACCGGCATGAGCGACGAGGTGAAGGCGCACATCTTCGAACCGTTCTTCACCACCAAGGCACGCGGCAAGGGGTCAGGGCTTGGTCTCGCGCTGGCCTGCAGCATGGTGGAGCGGGCCGGGGGTGAGATCCGCGTGGAGTCGACGCTCGGCGTGGGCACCACCATGCATCTCCTGCTGCCGCGTCTCGACGAAACGGTGCAGGTGGTGGACGATGCGGATCAGGAAGCGGGTTCGCTGGCCGGCACCGAGACGATTCTGCTGGCTGAAGATGAAGATGCGGTGCGCGCGGTGGCGACAGCGGCGCTGGAGCGTCGCGGGTATCGCGTGCTGGCGGCGCCCAATGGCGACGCGGCGATGGCGATCTCGCTGGCCTTCCCGGGCCGTATTGATCTGTTGGTGACCGATGTGGTCATGCCGGGCATGAGTGGTCGGGCACTGGCTGATCGTCTGGTGGTGCTGCGTCCCGGGCTGCCCGTGCTCTATGTGTCGGGCTACACCGATGACGAGGTATTGCGAAAGGGCATCAGCGCCGATGAACGCACGCTGCTGGCCAAGCCGTTCACGTCGCTGGAGCTGGCGCGCCGTGTGCGCACGATGATCGACAACGCGACGCCGTGATCAACCCTCAATTCCTGATGCAGCCATGATGAACTGGATCCTTGTCGTCATGGGTGCGATCGCGTCGATCGTCGTGGCGATGCTGGTGGGTGGCCTGATGGCACCGGCGCGTATCGAGATCGCGCGCACCATCCGCATTGCCGCGCGGCGTGAAGACGTGTGGCGTGTCGTGCATGACGTGCAGCAGATCCCGGACTGGTCGCCGCGCCTGCCGGCCTTCGAGGTGGCATCCGAAACGGCTCCGTCGGCGCTCACCCTGCGGCTCCGCAATGACAGTCAGGAGATCGTGGGCGAGTGGCACCTGCGCCTCGACGAAGTGGAAAGCCATACCAACCTTTCGGTGTCCGCCTCGAGTGTGACGGGCAATCCGATCGCGCGCTTCCTGCGCAGCTTCCGCAACCGCAACGCACAGGTGGACGCGTTCCTGGGCGGAGCGGCGGAGCAGCTGGGCGACTATCGCGCATCACCGCGAGATCAGTAGCCGCCGAACCCATGCGCCCTGACGACACCCACCCGGATCGCTGGCGCATGCTGGCACTCATTTCGGTGGCCGAGCTGTTGGGCATGTCGGTGTGGTTCACGGGGAGCGCGGTGTCGCCGCAGCTGGCCGAGCGCTGGGCACTCTCGGCCACCGACGTGGGATGGCTCACCACGGTGGTGCAACTGGGCTTCGTGATTGGCACAGCACTGTCGGCGGTGCTCAACCTGGCCGACGTGATTCCGGCGCGTCGTCTGTTCGCCACAGCGGCCACGCTGGGTGCACTGAGCAACGCATTGCTGTTGTTGGCACCGAGTTTTGGCTGGGCGCTCGTGGCGCGCGCGCTGTGCGGGTGTTGCATCGCGGGCGTGTATCCGCCGGCCATGAAGATGGCGTCCACCTGGTTTCGCGAACGTCGTGGCCTGGCGGTGGGTACCGTGGTGGGCGCGCTGACGGTGGGCAAGGCGTCACCGTATCTCGCGCAGGCCATTCCTGATGTCACGGTGCGCATGGTGGTGTTTGCATCGAGCGGCGCGGCATTGCTCGCGGCGCTGCTCGTCGGCGCGCGGTATGTGGACGGACCCTATGCGTTTCCGTCGCGTCGGTTCTCGTGGGGGCTGGTGGGTTCGGTGTTTCGCGAGCGTCGCTGGCGCCTGGCCACGGGTGGGTATCTCGGTCACATGGCCGAGCTGTATTCGTACTGGACGTGGATCCCGGCGTTCCTGGGTGCGAGTGCGGTGGCACATGCTGCAGCAACCGGTGCACCGGTTTCGACGCGTCTGGTGGGACTGCTCTCGTTCGGTGTGATTGCCGTGGGTGGCATCGGCTGCTTCTGGGGCGGCGTGGTGGCTGACCGTATTGGCCGTGCGCAGTTGGTGAATCGTGCCATGGCCCTGAGCGGCGCGTGCGCGCTGCTCATCGGACTCGCGTTTGGGCGTTCGTGGTGGCTGCTGGCGCCGCTCGCGCTGGCCTGGGGCTTCTTTGTCATTGCCGACAGCGCGCAGTTCTCGGTGCTGGTCACCGAAAGTGTGCCGCCGCATGCGGTGGGCACCGCACTCACGGTGCAGGTGTCGATTGGATTTCTGCTCACCACCATCACCATTCAGATCGTGCCGTTGCTCGTGCAGCGGATCGGATGGCAGTGGGCGTTTGCCGCGCTGGCGATCGGGCCGATGCTGGGGATTGCGAGCATTCGGCGGTTGCAGCGGCTTGGTACGGCGTGATCGACTCTTTTGCCACGGATTACACGGAGGGAGCGGAAACAACACGGATTTTTCTTGCGTCGATTCTGGAGTCTGTAGTCTCGAAACGGATCAGTTGTTTTGTTTGATCCGTGTAGTTTCCGCTCCCTCCGTGCAATCCGCGGCAAAGCAGTAAAAAAGCTGCCGACCGATCACGAGATCAGCCGGCAGCTCTTCACTTCACAGCGGTGCTGAAGACTTACTGCTGCAGGCGATAGTCGCCCGTCTCGTCTTCTTCCGCGCTGGTCTGACGGGCGCCCGGCGTATCGGCCGCCTTCACTTCGATGGCCGGGTGTCCGTGCTTCTTGCGGATCTCATCGATGGCGGGAATCAGATCCTTGTACGCCTTGCGCAGCTCCACCAGGTAGCCTTCGAGCTCCTTCGTGAGGATATCGAACACCTGCTGTGACTGGCGCGTCGGACGTGCCTCGGTGCTGGCCACCACACCCGACAACGCCGCGATCTGGTTGTTCACCTTGATCGGGTAGTTGAGCGGGTCCTGACCCGACTGGTTCTTGACCTGGTAGATCTCGGCTTCCATCGCGCTGATCTTCTGGTCCAGATCCTTCACCAGCGTGGCGTAACGCGCCGAGTCGCTGCCGACCGCGTTCATCTTCTCGACGGCCTGCTGACGCACGTAGCGCACCGTGCGCACGGCATCATTGGCGTCGGTGGTACGATCGCGGATCTGCATGAGCAGCTTGTACTGCGCCAGGAGATCGGCGCCCGTCGCGTTGCTGCGCGGATCCTTCTTCACGACGAGACGCGCGTCACCAGACGGCTGGCCATCCACCAGCAAACGCACGGTGAAGTTGCCCGGCGGAATGATCGGTCCGTTCATCGAGCCAGCCCACATGATCATGCCCGGGAACGCCGTCGCGTCACTCTCGCGCAGATTCCACGAGAAGGTGTTCATGCCGGTGTTGTTCGTGGGCGGACGATCGGCGGCCACGGCGCGACGGCCACCTGCAGTAGGCGTCGGTGCGACCGCGTCACTGGCAAAACTGCGGATGGTGCGACCGGTGGAATCGCGGAACTCGATGGTCACGCGCTTCGCCGGCTCCTTGAGCCAGTAGTACACGATCGTGCCGGCCGGCGGGTTCTGACCCACCGGTGATGCTGCGCTGCCACCGCCACCGAAACCACCGCCCCAGTTGAGGCGATACGCCGCGCTCGGCGTGAACAGGTGCGCCCGCTTGGCCAGCAGCGTGGTGTTCACCTGACGCAGCAGGCTGATGTCGTCGATCACCCAGAACGAACGACCATGCGTGCCCGCGATGACGTCGCCTTCCTTGATGGCGATATCGTGCACCGGCACCTGCGGCATGTTGCGACGCAGCGAGAACCACGTGCCGCCGTCATCGAGCGACGCCCAGATGCCGCGCTCGGTGCCGGCGAACAGCAGCCCCGGACGCACTTCGTCTTCGCGGATGACACGCGTGAACTCATGCGATGGGATGCCGTTGGCCTTGCCGCTGCCATCGATGCGCGTCCACGTCTTGCCGAAGTCCGTCGTCTTGAAGAGGTACGGCTCGTTGTCGTCCATCTGGAAGCGGTTGGCCGCGACATACGCCGTGCCGGCGTTGAAGTGGCTGGCTTCGATGATGGAGACACGCGCCCATTCCCGCTCCTTCAGGATGGCCGGGGTCACGTTGGTCCACGACACGCCGCCGTTGCGCGTGACGTGCACCAGGCCGTCGTCGGTGCCGGCCCAGATGGTGCCCTTGGCGATCGGCGATTCGGCGATGGCGAAGACCGTGCCGTAGTACTCGACGCTGGTCTGGTCCTTCGTGATCGGACCGCCCGACGGGCCCAGGGTGCGCGGATCGTTGCGCGAGAGGTCGGGCGAGATGGCCGTGTAGCTGTCGCCTTCGTTGACCGTCTTGAACAGCACGCTCGAACCGACGTACAGCGTCTTCGGATCGTGCGGGCTCACCAGCAGCGGGAACGTCCACTGCATGCGGTACTTCGCGTCCTTCGCATCATGGCCCATCGGATTGAGCGGCCACGGATTGATGTCACGCGTGAGTCCCGTGCGCATGTCCTTGCGCGTGAGATAGCCGCCGTAGCTGCCCGCGAACACGATGTCCGGATTGTTCGGCAGCGGCGCAATGAAACCCGACTCACCGCCGCCCGCGTCCTTCCACATGTCGATCGTGATGCCACCCGGCGCACGCGACGGGCCGCACAGCGTGCTGTTGTCCTGCTGCGCGCCGCAGATCTGGTACGGGAAGTGGTTGGTCGTGGTGACGTGGTAGAACTGCGCCGTGGCGTAGTCCACATCCGTCCACGTCTTGCCGCCGTCCGCCGACACGTTGGCGCCACCGTCGTTGGCTTCGATCATGCGATTCGGATCGTCCGGCGCGACCCAGAAGTCGTGCGAGTCGCTGTGCTTGACGCCCTGCACGTTGCTCCACGTCTTGCCACCGTCACGCGAGACCTGGAACGACACGTTGCTGGCGTAGACCACGTCCGGATTCTTCGAATCGGCGTAGATCTTGGTGTAGTACCAGGCACGCTGCCGCAGCTTGCGTTCGTCGTTCACACGTTCCCATGTGGCGCCGGCATCGTCCGAACGGAACACACCACCCTCATCCGCTTCGATGAGCGCATAGAGACGGCGCGAATTGCCGCCGCTCACCGTCACGCCGATGTTGCCCCACAGGCCCTTCGGCAGGCCGGGGTTCTTCGTGATCTCGGTCCACGTGTCACCACCGTCGGTGGTCTTGAACATGCCCGAGCCCTTGCCGCCGGAGACGAGCATCCACGGCTTGCGATGCGCCTGCCAGAAGCCCGCGTACAGCACGTTCGGGTTGGCGGGATCCATCACCAGATCGGCGGCACCGGTGGAGTCGTCACGGAACAGCACCTTCTGCCAGTTCTTGCCGCCGTCCTTGCTGCGGAAGATGCCGCGTTCCGCATTCGGGCCCCACACATGCCCCTGCACAGCGGCGTAGACGAGCTCGGGGTTGGTGGGGTGGACGCGGACCTTGGCGATCTGGCGCGAGTCGTTGAGGCCGATGTTGACCCACGTCTTGCCACCGTCGGTGGTCTTCCACATGCCATCGCCGTGGGAGACGTTGCCGCGGATGGCAAACTCGCCGCCGCCGACGTACACGACATCCGGATTGCTCGGTGCCACCGCGACCGCACCCGTGGTGCCGCCGAAGTATCCGTCGGTCATCGGCAGCCACGTGTCGCCACCGTCGGTGGTCTTGTAGACGCCACCACCGGTGGTGCCCATCCAGTACTCCTTCGGACGGGCCACGGAGCCGGCAACCGCCACCGAGCGACCGCCGCGATAGGGACCGATCTCTCGCCACTTGAGCGAGGAGATGGCGCCGGTATCAAACGGCGCGGACAACAGCCCGGGGCCTGCGGGACGAGCCGCGGCGGGGCGAGCCGTCGGCCGTGCCGTTTGGGCACCCATGGACAAAACAGGACATAGCGCCGAGGCCAGGAGGGCCAGGCGCGGAACGAGGTACTTCACGGGGCGGGACCTCCGTATATGTGAGTGGCGCCCTGCGACTATTGCGAAGGCATTTCCTCACCGCAAGGCTTTTTCCCCGACACCGCATCTCCGGCTCCAAAGGCCGGGGCAACGCTACGTCTCGTGGCGTTCCCTGAAACTGCTCAGCCCATCTTGCGTACAGCGATACTGAAGTGATATCACTTTAATACCAACCCCCTCCAAGAGGTTTGCATATGCTTCGCGAAACCGAGGTCCACCCGGCACCTGGGCTCCTCATGGCCATTGTGCTGGTGGCGGCGATCTTCGGGTCGGTCGCCCTGATCATCTGGGGTGCCCGCTCGGGCATGCCGCTGTACATGATCGCCGGCGTCGTTCTGATCTTCCTGACCACCCTCTGCTTCAAGGGCCTGTTCACCGTCGACCCCAATGAGGGCCGGGTGCTGACGCTCTTCGGCAACTACAAGGGCACCGTGCGCACGTCGGGGCTGTGGTTCGTGAATCCGTTCATCCAGCGGTCTTCGGTGTCGCTGCGCGTGCGCAACTTCGAGACGAACAAGCTCAAGGTGAACGACGCGCAGTCGAACCCGGTGGAGATCGGGGCGATCGTGGTGTGGCGCGTGACGGATACGGCCGAGGCGATCTTCGAGGTGAACGACTACGTGCAGTACGTGGCGGTGCAGAGTGAGTCGGCGCTGCGCGCGCTGGCCTCCACGCATCCGTACGATTCGCATGGCACCGGAGAGATCTCGCTCAGCACGCACCAGACCGAGGTGAACAAGGGGCTGCTCGAGGCGCTGCACGAGCGGCTGGCCAAGGCGGGCGTGGAAGTGATCGAGGCGCGTATCAGTCACCTGGCGTATTCGCCAGAAATCGCGGCGGCCATGCTGCAGCGCCAGCAGGCCAGCGCGATCGTGGCTGCGCGCCAGACGATCGTGGAAGGCGCCGTGGGCATGGTGGAGATGGCCCTCGAGGCACTCAAGACCCGTGACATCGTGGAGCTCGACGGGGAACGCAAGGCCGCGATGGTGAGCAACCTGCTGGTGGTGCTCTGCTCGGAACGTTCGGCGCAACCGGTGGTCAACACCGGCTCGCTCTACACCTGATCCGGCGTCAGTATCTGATGATCGTGTGCCCGGTGCTGCATCATGGCTGACCGCAAGTCGTTCCTCCTCCGGGTGGACCGTGACGTGCTCGACGCGGTGCAGCGCTGGGCAAACGATGATCTGCGCAGCCTGAACGGGCAGATCGAGTTTCTGTTGCGGAATGCGCTCCGTGATGCGGGACGCGCGCCGAAAGCGAAAGCGGCACCAGATGCAGACGTGGCGGACGCGGAATCGGACGGCAGTGGGACATCGGACGGTTCCGCGTGATGGTCCTGCAGCCGCCGGGCATGCCAGCCATGCCGTCGCTGCCGTCGGGTGCGTGGACCGTGACCGCCCGCGGGGATTCGCTGCACCGCGATACGATCACGTTCTCGGCCCAAGGTGCGCCGCGTGCCGCAGAACTGTGGACGCTGCGTGTACCGGAGCATCGAGCATCATCAACGCAGCGCAACCCACAGCGTGTCACGTTGCGCGCAGTGCGCGTTCCGGCTCTGCGGTCTCCGGGAGACGCCATCGTTGCACCGATCGTGTTTCTCGCGGGCGGGCCTGGGGATGCCGGTACGCGGGCGATCGGCGGCATGCCACCGACGATGCTCGATTCGCTGCGGGCGCGTGGCGACGTGATCGCATTCGATCAGCGTGGCACACGTCGTTCAGACGCGCGCCTCTCCTGCCTCACATCACCGCTGCCGATGCAGGTACCGCTCACACGCGGCGCGCGCGACTCGGCAGCAGCGGTCGATGCACAGCAATGCGTGCAGCAGTTCAAGAACGCCGGCGTGATCCTGGCAGGGTGGTCGACGCGGGAGAATGCCGAGGATCTCGAGTCGCTGCGCATCGCGCTGAACGTGCCGCGTTTGTCGTTGTTGGGCGGCAGCTACGGGACGCACCTCGGGTTGGCCTACGTGGGTGCGCATGAGACGCGGGTGGCGCGCGCGGTGCTGGTGGGGGTGGAAGGGCCCGATGACACGTTCAAGTTGCCGTCGCGCGTGGATGCGATGTTTGCGCGATACGCCGCGCAGGTGGACGCGGACACATCACGCGCTGGCCGTGTGCCGCTGGGTGCGGCCATCGATTCGCTGCGGACGCTGCTCGATCGGACGCCCCAGGTAGTGGGGCTTTCCCCAACCGCAGGCACTCCACAGGTGATGGTCGATGGATCCACGGTGCAGCGGTTCGTGGCCGACGCGCTGGGCGATCTGACGGCGTTGCGCCGTTTGCCCAGCGAGGTGGACCGACTGCTGCGCGGAGACCTGACTCCACTCGTGCCTACCGAAGCGCGTCGTCGGCAGGCGCGCATGATCGATGGCATGAACCTGCTCATGAACTGCACTTCTGGCGCCAGCGCAGACCGGCAGGCACAAATCGCGCGGGAGACGGCGAGCAGCCGCCTGGGCGATGTGATCGATGCCCCCACGCCGGCAATGTGCGCGTCGACGGCGACGGAGCTCGCTCCGCTGCCGCCGACGCTGCCCGCGCAGGTGTCCGCGGCCGTGCTGTTCGTGAGTGGGACATGGGACGGTCGCACACCGGTGGCCAATGTGGATGCGTTACTGCCACGTTTTCGCAACGGACGGCATCTGGTGATCGAACATCAGTCACACGGGCTGATGGGTGATCCCACGGTGTGGGACGCCACGCTGCAGTTCTTCGCTGGACAGGATGTGCCAAGCACTGTCGTGCGTCGCCCGATGCCGGCTTTGGTGCGATAATTCATTCGCTGTTCCTTCGTCGCTTTGCACGGAGTCGTTTTCATGATGCATCTCATCTTCCGCCGCGGCCGTCGCGTCGGCGTCGCGACCCTGATCATTGTGGTGTGTGGCATTCTGGCCGGCTTGCTGTTCGCCCGGTCAGCGCGCGCGCAGGCAGCACCCACAGCAGGCGTGGTCACACCGACGCTGTTCGTGTATCTGCGGGGCAATGACACGGTGGCCACCGAGACGTTCAGTGCCGATGCGGGCGCATTGCGCGGTGCGCTGGTGCTGCGTGGACAGCCGTCACTCACCTGGACACAGCAACGCAGCGGCACGACTCTCACGTCGCTCGATGTGGCGGTGCGCGCGCCCGGTGCGCTGTCGGATGCCGCGCCACTGCAGGAAGTGACGCTCACGACCCGCAGCGACAGCGTGGTCATCAACTCGCGCTCCGGCAGCCGTTCGCGCACGCAGGCCGTGGCCAGCCGTGATGGAGCGTTGCCACTGGTCGGACAGTCGGTGATGCATGCGGCAATCGTTTCGCGCGCGGCGCGGCAGTTGAACAAGCGCGTGGTGCCGGTGTTCATGGCGTCGGGCATGCAGACGCTCGATGGTACGGTGGTCACCGTGGGCGACACCACCACCCTCACCATCGCCGGCATGGCCGTGCGCACGGTCTGGCGTGGTGACACGCCGCTCGAGATCAGTGTACCGGCGCAGGGGCTGCGCGCCGTGCGTGCCACCGGCCCGGTCACGCTCGCACCAGCAGGCGCCATCAGCTACAACGCGCCGGTCAATGCGCCTTATGGCGCCGAACAGGTCACCATTCCCACCGCCCGTGGCTACACGCTGGCCGGCACGTTCACCAAGCCCACGGGGCGAGCCGGCAAAGTCCCGGTGGTGATCACCATCAGTGGCAGCGGGCCGCAGGAACGCGATTCACGGATACCGAGCATCAAGGGCTACGAGCCATTCCGCGAGATTGCCGATACGCTGGGCCGTCGTGGCATCGCGGTGCTGCGTTACGACGATCGTGGTGTGGGCGCGAGTGGCGGTGCGGAGTCCCGCGGCACCGCCACCAGCACCGACTTCGCCGACGATGTGCAGTCGGTGATTGCCTGGCTCAAGACACGCCCCGATGTGGACCCCACGCGCATCGCACTGGCCGGTCACAGTGAAGGCGGACTCATCGCGCCCATCGTGGCCGTGCGCGAACCGTCCGTGCGCGCGATCGCGCTGCTGGCCGGCCCTGCATACGATGGCCGTCGCATTCTGGTCTCGCAGAATGAGACGGTGCTGAAGGAACTCTCCGATGTCACCGACGCGCAGCGCGACTCGCTGCGCCGCCGCATTCCGGCATCACTCGATTCCATCGAGCGCGCCAATCCGTGGTTCGGACAGTTCATGCGTACCGATCCGAAGCTGATGCTGCGCCAGGTGAAGCAGCCCGTACTCATTCTGCAGGGCGACACCGACCTGCAGGTCACTCGCGAACAGGCCGATACCATCGCGGCCACGCTGCGGGCGGCCGGAAATCAGCGCGCGACACTGCGCCATTTCCCGGCCACCAATCACCTCATGCTCGCCGATTCCACCGGCGCGCTGAACGGCTACGCGCTGTTGCCCAACACGCAGGTGCGAAAAGAAGTCCTCGGCGCGCTGGCCGACTGGATGGTACTGACGCTCAGATAGGCGCCCGCAACGCGCGCAGCGATCCCTGCCACTCGATGACCCAGCCGCGTGCACGCCAGCGTGTGAGCAGGACGTCGTACTCGGGGGCGTAGTTGGGCACGCCGAGCATGGGCGAATAGATCCAGCGATGGGTGGGCGAATAGGCGACGAGTACGCCCGGCGCGTCGGGCAGGTCGATGGCTTCGAGCCATAGTGAATCATTTCCGATGCGCGCCCATCGCGGCGTCTGTGCCACCATCATCGACGTGCGCGGGGCACGCTTGGAGCCCCTGGCGCTCGTGTCACTGTACAGAATGGACCGCACGATGGCCTGCGTACCAGGCGCCACGTGCAAGCCGCGCCCGGTACGCGCGAACCACCGCGCGCCACCGTTGCCGGCACCTGGGCGCGCCGCCACGCCGGCCACGAGGCCAACTCCCGTATGACGGGTGAGCCACGCGTCGATCGCCGGAAGCGATCCTTCCGACTGCGCGGTCTCGAAGAGCACCCATCCTCCGCCGATCTTCACCGCGCCGGCGCTGCCCACCAGCTGCGGCCACGACACAAAGTGTTCGGCGTTCACGCGCACCGAATCGAATGACAGCTGCCACATGGGACGCCGCTCGGTGGCCAGATAGCGCAACGCCATCGAATCGCTGATGGCAAACGAATCGGCCGGTGCCGATGCGTTCACCGTGAAGGCCAGCGCGGTCATGCGCTTGTAGGGGCGCCCGACTCGGCGCACATCACGCTGACGCGGCAACAACACGCCGGGCGGCACCTTGGTCCAGTTGGAGAACCAGATCTCTACCGGCATTACGCCCCACGATGCGAGACCGAAGTCGTTGGTCTCGTCGGCCATGAATCGCACGAACGCCGGCAAGCCATCAGTGCGACGCAGGAACCAGACGGATGGAAAGCCATCCACCGTGGCTGCGACCCGTGCATGCACCACGCCATCGATGGTGCTGTCGCGCAGCGCGCGCAGGTCGGCGGCGTGACGCGCCAGCCGCAGCGTGCGCTCCGGCGCAAACGCGAACTGTTCACGACGCTCGGTGATGTACGCGATGTTCAGTGGCATCGTGGTCGTGGCACCACCGGGGCCATTGAATGATCGTGCCGCCACGGTGTCTCGCACGATATCGAGGAACATGCCACCCGTGAGCGGCATGCGTGCATTGCGCCAGGCATTGAGCGCATAGTTGCGCAGATCGCTGTTGCGCTCGAATGACGGTTGATCGGGATACGGATGCTCACTGAATGTGGTGCGCTGCCACTGAGTGAGCAGATCCATGCGCATGCTGGTGATCGCGGCCAGCAGGGAGTCTCCGCCCATGCGGGCAATCGCCCGATCCAGCAGCGCGGTCGCCACGCGGTCGCCGCGCGACACGGGGGATGCGGAGGGCGGCGCCGGCGGCCTGGGCATTGACGGCCCAGCGGACGGACGCGCCGGAATGCGCAGCAGCGGAGTCATCACCGTCTGCGAGGCGATAGCCTGACCGCCAAAGAGCCGGCCAAGAGTGCCAGCCACCTGCGGGGATGAGGTCCAGAGATCGTCGTCATGTCCCGCGCCGTCGAGCAACAGCGTGTGCGCATTGGAAAATCCGCGGCGCACCTCATCGGCGTTCATGGGCGGGGTGCGACCATCCATCGTGCCGCTAACGAACAAGGCCGGCACGTCGGAGCGAATGGGCGCACGGAACGCATCGCCCAGATCGGGAACGCCAAATGCCGCGGCATCGAGCGTGGTCCAGGGGAAATTGAGCGCCCCGCCGAACACGCTCTCCCGTTCGCCCGCTGCCACCATCGCGCGTCGCGCACCGGTGGCACCGCTGGCCAGATCCATCGCCAGTGACATGGCCGATGGGCGTAGCACGGCCTCTCGAATGCCGCTCACGAGTTGGGCCACGAGCGAGGCGTCCCCCTGTTGCACCATGGACAGCATGACCGGCACGAGTGACGCGGTCTGCGTGCGGCCGAGCGCGCCGGCCACGGCCAACTGCAGGTCGAATGGGCCGATGACCATGGGGCCGCCGACCCCCGGAGGTCCCTGCACCACGCCGGTGAGCGGCCGCGCCTGCAAAGATCGCAGGGCGTCACGCAATGCCTGCGTGAGATCGGGCGTGAGCGTGCGCGCGACGGAATCCTTCGCCGCCCAGGTGGCGAGACGCTGCAGTATCCGATCTGCATCCCGCGGATCCTTGAACGTGTGATCCGGCCCTTCCGTGCCCATCAACACGATGCGCTGCACGGCGTGCGGAGCGTGCCGCAGCGTTGCCAGCGCGAGGTGCGTGCCGTAGCTCATGCCCCACAGGCTCACCTGCGGCACACCCAGTGCCTGCCGCAGCACATCGATGTCCTGTGCGCTCTGCACGGTGGTGTAGGCCGCGAGATCGACGCCCTGCGTTTTCCACCACGCTACGCAGCGCGCGGTCTCACGACGCACCGCTTCGATCTGACGTGCCTGACTCATGAGGGAATCGTTGCGCAGCGGTGCCGTGGAGGAGCGCGGGCATGGCGCCGGTGGTGCTGACTGGCCGGTGCCCCGTTGGTCGAGCAGGATCACGTCGACATGCTGCCGCACGCTGTCGAAGACCGGCCAGCGATTGCCGCGTGCCGCGTCGATGCCCGAGCCACCCGGACCACCGGCCAGGTAGATCACTGGTGCGGCGCCGGCGACTGGATGCCGCGCCCGAAGCCGCACCAGACGCAGCGTCTGCCGTGGACCGCTGGGCTGATCATGACGGCGTGGGACATCGAGCGTGCCGAGTTCGGCGTCGATGGTGCCGTGTGCACGGGTGACAAACGGGTGGGGCTCGAAGCGAATGTGTGCGGCGGCAGGAGCCGCGAGCTGCGCCTGGGCTTCGATGTGCGTCGGCGGGCAGGCCATGGATGCCGTCAGTGCGAAGCCTGCCAGCAGCCGACGGCGCGCGCGCAGGACGAGCGCCACGAAGAAAGGCCTGGTGTTGTGCAAGGTGGTGTTGTGCATGTCCACATGCTGCGCGCTCCCTGTGCGGACCGGGGGAATCGATCGGCGAACGGCACCAGCGGCCTGCCGAACGACACCAGAGACCACGCCGGTTCGTACTACCTTCCTAGCCATGTTCGTACCGCGCCTGCGCCTCGTGCTGATCCCCTTCCTGCTGTTCGCGCTGCTGATCGTCGGCTTCGTGCTGGGTGATGCACCGGCCGGTGCACGCATCACGGCACAGGGTATGCGGCTGGAGAGTGATACCCCGGATGCGTGGCGCACACTGGATGGAAAGACGCTGCGCACCTGGAGTGGTCCGTATTGGCTGCGCTACCAGGTGCAGCTCACCGAGACCGATCGCGCCCGCCCGCTGGGCATCGCCATGGGGCTGCGTGGAGCCAGCGAAGCCACATGGGATGACATTCCACTCCCACCCAATGGCGTTGTGGGGAACAGCGTGGCGACGGAGGTGCCGGGTCATATCGATTGGATTGTGCCGGTTCCGACCACACGCGCCGACACGGGCGCGCACGCGCTGGTGATTCGGGTATCCAGCCAGCACCAGAGTCGTGCGTTTTCCCGCGCCGATCTGGCGGTGCGTGTTCAGGCGCTCGACGACCTGTATGGCATGCGGTACCGTGGCTGGCTGCTGCCATCGCTGGCCATGGGATGTCTGCTCGTGGCGGCGCTGTATGTGGCCACCGTCATCGCACGCACCGGTGCGCGCCAAGGTGCGTGGGTGCTGATCGGATTGTGCGTGGTGGGACTGGTACTTCCGGCGCTCGAGGCGTGGCGTCCGCTGGTGGGATACCTGTACACCCAGCACCTGACCCGATTGCTGGCCATTCGGTTGCTGACCGCGGCATCGGCATTGCTGCTGCCCGCCTACTTCGCCCTGCGTTTCGATGCACGTCCGGCACTGCGATCACTGCGCATCGAGCGAGTGTTGTACGTGGTGCTGGTGGTGAGTCTGGCAACGTTTGCCACCCCCTTCGATCTGGCGGGGTGGCTGCTGCATGCGAGCGGGTTGGCCATGTCCCTGCGCATCACGTGGCGATCCGCGCGGGGAGACTGGTCCGGCGCTGCGGGAATGCTCACCGTGCTGCTCGGCACCACGCTGCTGGCCGCCCTGATCGCTCCGGGCATTTACATCGATGGCCTCTATGTCATCGCGTTCGCCGCGATCCTGATCACGGTGTTGCTGACCCACGCCGGCTTCCTGCGCACCGGTGCGGAACGCAGCGTCGCCCTCGAGGCGGCACGCGCGCGATTGAGTACGGCGTTGCTGCGCGGCAGCATCCATCCGCACTGGCTCATGAACACGCTCATGTCCCTGCAGGAACTCATCGAGCGATCACCAGCCGAAGCCAGCCGCATGGTGGAATTGCTCGGCGACGAGTTTCGCATGGTGCGTGCGGCCAGTGACGAAGGCTGGATCACCGTGGATGAAGAGGTGGCGCTGTGCCGTACACACCTGGCCATTGTATCCATCGGGCGCCCGCATCCGCTCACGTTGCGCGTGGAGGGGGAGGCGTTGTGGCGCGAACATGCCATACCACCTGGCGTGTTGCACACCCTGATCGAGAACGGCCTCACCCACGGTGCACATACCGCGCCGGATTCGCATGATGCGTTTGTGTTGCAGGCCGTTGACGGCGGAGCGCAGCATCTCACGCTCGTGATGTCCGCTCCTGGCACGCCGCGCGCAGGGCAGACCATCAGCCCTGGCACCGGCACACGATTCATCGAGGCCAGCCTCCGCACCGCGTTCCACACCGACTGGCAATTCACGCAGGCACCACAGGACGATCGGTGGGTGAGCACGCTGATCCTGCCCCGCATGGCGATGCGCCGTGGGTTTCGCGAGCGCATCGAGCGTACGCCATGCTGAACATTCTCGTGGTCGAAGACGAACCGCTGGTGCAGCAGCGCATTGTGCGGCTGGTTCGGGAAATCCTGGGCCCCGCGGCGTCGATCGACAGCGCGATGTCACTGGACGATGCCGACGATGCCCTGCGCCGTCGCGTCATCGATCTGCTGCTGCTCGATCTCAACCTGCAGGGCGAGGACGGGTTCACGCTGCTGCGTCGTGCGGTGGCCAGCACCTTCCACACCATTGTCATTTCCGCACATGCCGAACGAGCGCTCGATGCGTTTGCGTTGGGTGTGCTCGATTTCCTGGCCAAGCCCTTTCCGCGGACGCGTCTGGCGCAGGCGCTGGAGCGGGCGCAGGCGGCCACCCGCATGTCAGGGCGCGGCGCACAACTCGTGGGGGTGTGGCGCACACACGGGGTCGCCTTGTTGCCGGTGGATGACATCGCCTGGATTCAGGCCGATGGCGACTATACCGCGCTGCACCTGGTGAACGGGCGTCGTGAACTGCACGACAAGACCCTCGATCGCCTGCAGCAGGTCCTGCCGGCGGCCTTTGTGCGCATTCATCGCTCGTATCTGGTGAATATGCAGCAGGCCGAAGCCCTGCAGGTGGAAGGCGGTGGTCGCTATCGCCTTCGCATGCGCGGCGGCACTGAACTGCCGGTGGGACGATCCCGTGTGCAGGCCGTGCGCGAACGACTGCTGTAGCCTCGTGGGACGTCGCACCGTGAGCCGATCGGTGCCGGAGACAGCGTCGGACAGGGACATCCCGTAGGTTTGGAAGGACCGGCATTTCAGCCCTCCCTCTATCCCACCAATGCGCTACACCCAATCCACGCTCGCCGCCGGACTGGCCACCGTTGGCCTCGTGCTCGGCGCCTGTGCGCCGAAAGCCACGCCGGCCCCCACTCCCGCGCCAGCCGCGGCTCGTCCTGCGGCCGGGCCCGGTGCGGCTCCCGCCGGTGCACCCGCTGCACAGCCCGGCGGTGGTGCTGGCGGCGGCGGTGCCGCGGGACAGGATCCGCAGCCCCGCGCCTACAGCGCCGTCATCACACCGCGTGCCGTCACCAAGAGCGGCGTGTTCAAGGTGCACCAGGTCGGCTCGCGTCTCTATTTCGAGATTCCGCGCGCCGAACTGGGCAAGGACTACGTGGTGGTCACCACGCTGGCCGGCACACCCGATGAAATCGGCATCCGCGGCACGCAGGGCGGCAACAACGTCGTGCGCTTCGAACGCCGCGATCATCGCGTCTATGTGCGCGAAGCGTCGTTCCGAGACATGATCGCCGACACCGCCGCGTCGCAGCGTCTCGCCGCAGAACTGATCGGCGTGACCAAGATTCTCGCCGCGCTCAATGTCGAAGCGTACGGCCCCGACAGCTCGGCCGTCGTGGAAGTCACACGCATGTTCACCGGCGGTGTGCCGGAATACTCGGCGCTGGGTCGTCGCGCGCAGGTGGATGCCGCCCGCTCGTACATCGAGCGCTTCGCGGCCTACTCGCGCAATGTGAACGTGACGGCCGTGCAGTCGTTCACGCCGCAGGGTGCGGCGCCGGCCGGCGGCGGTGGCCCACCGGGCGCAGCCAACCCCAACGCGCCCAGCACGGAGAAGTACACGTTCTCCATTGCCAAGCTGCCCGAGCAGCTGATGATGCCGCGCATGCACGACGAGCGCGTGGGCTATGGCACCGTGGTGCAACGTGATTTTTCCGGAGCCACGCAGCGTGTGGAAACGCGCCGCTACATCTCGCGCTGGCGCCTGGAGTGCAGCGATCGCAAGGTGGGCAACCTGTGTGTGCCCAAGAAGCCCATCACGTATTACCTCGATCCGGCCACGCCGGCGTGGCTCAAGCCGTGGATCCGCAAGGGCATCGAAGCGTGGGTGCCGGCGTTCGAAGCGGCGGGCTTCCATCAGGGTATCGTAGCGGCCGAAGCGCCCACCAACGACCCTGACTTCTCCGGTGAAGACGCCACGGTGAGCATGGTGCGCTGGTTGCCGTCGGCCACCGAAAACGCGGTGGGTCCTTCACTCAAGGACCCGCGCACGGGTGAAATTCTCGACGCCGACGTGCAGACGTACCTCAACGTCATGAATCTCACGCGCGCCTGGTACTTCACGCAGGTCGCGCCGCTCGACCCGCGCGCGCAGAAGCTGCCGTTCCCCGATTCGCTGGCCGGCCGCCTGCTCGAGTACGTGACCGCGCATGAAGTGGGACACACGCTGGGCTTCCCGCACAACTTCAAGGCCAGTTCCATGTATCCGCTGGACTCGGTGCGTTCGAAGACGTGGGTGGCCAAGATGGGCCACACGCCCACGCTGATGGACTACTCGCGCTACAACTACGTCGCGCAGCCGGAAGACGGCATTGCACTCGACGACCTGATCCCGAAGGTAGGTCCGTACGACATCTATGCGGTGAAGTGGGGCTACAGCCCGATCGCCGGTGCGCGCACGCCCGACGACGAGCGTCGTCAGCTCGATCAATGGGCGCGCATGCAGGACACCATTCCCTGGTATCGCTTCAGCGGTGATGCCGGTGGTGTCGATCCCGCCGAACAGTCGGAAGCAGTAGGTGATGCCGATGCCGTGCGTGCCACCGCGCTGGGCATCAAGAACCTCAAGCGCGTGATGGGCTTTCTGGAAAGCGCCACGGCGTGGAAGGAAGGCGACACGTACGACAATCTCGAAGAGTTGTACAGCCGCACGGTGAATCAGTGGGCCACCGAACTGGGGCATGTGTCGCGCATCGTCGGGTCCGAGTACCGCCACGAGAAGGTGGTGGGTCAGGTGGGACCGATCTGGCGCAACGTGGAGCCGGCTCGTCAGAAGGCGGCCGTGCAGTTCCTGCTCGACAACGCCTACACCACGCCAACGTGGTTGCTCGACGAGAACATCCTGCGGAAGGTGGAGCCGAGTGGCTCGCTCAATCGCGTGGGCGCCGCGCAGGCGCGTTCGATGACGGCGATGCTGGCCAACGACCGCCTCGTGCGCATGGTGGAGCTCGAAGCGCGGGCCAAGTCGCGCAGCGAGGTCTATCCGGTGGCCGAACTGCTGACGGATCTGCGTCGTGGTCTCTGGAAGGAGACGGCCACGGGCGCGCCGATCGACGCGTTCCGTCGCCGGCTGCAGCGTGTGTACCTCGAGCAGATGGCCGCCAAGATCAACCCGCCGGCCCCGGCTGCCGGCGGTCAGGGCGGTGGTGGCGGCGGCTTTGGCGGTCAGGCGCCGGTAAGCCCGGCCGACATTCGCCCCATCATCAAGAGCGAAATGCGCGCCCTCGACGCCCAGCTGGCCTCGGCCATCGGCCGGACGAGCGACCGCATGAGCAAGGCGCACCTCGAAGACGCCCGGGACCTGATCAAGACCATGCTCAACCCCAAGGACTGAACGGGACCGAACACAGTCTGAACAGGCTCTGGAAAATGGAGGACTGACGGGGGCTGGGCACGACGCCTAGAATCCATCGATGCACGGGTCGGACCAGCTCGCCGTTGCCAGCTGGTTCGGCCCGTTTCCTTTTTCCCGTCGGGTCACATGCACAACCGTCGTTACATGCCGCTCCTGGCGGCGGGCCTCGTGTTCGCCGCCTGCCGACCGGCAGCCAAGCCGGCGACTGCTCCCACGCCGAATGCACCGGCCGGTGCCAACAATCGCCCGGCCGGCCCCACACCCGCCGGTCCCACGGCTGGTCAGCCGCCCGCCGGCGCGCCCAACCTTGCCGCCCTGGCCGGTGCCATGGGTGCGCAGGGTGAACCCGCGCCCCGCCCGTACGCGTCGGTCATCACGTCGCGCGCGAAGTCCAAGGACGGTGTGTTCGGCGTGCACCAGGTGGGCGCCCGTCTCTACTTCGAAATTCCGGCCGCGCAGCTCGGCAAGGATTTCATGGTGACCACCGTGCTGTCCGGCACGAATGCCGCCATCACGGGCAGCACCAATGGCCCGACGCGCCTCGTGCGTTTCGAGCGCCGCGACAACCGCATCCTGCTGCGCGACGTCAACTACAACAACGTCGCCTCCGACACCACGCTGCAGACGGCGCGGGCGATGTCGCTGATCGAGTTCTTCCCGATCCTCGCATCGTTCAATGTCGACGCCTACGGCAAGGACAGCGCGTCCGTGATCGATGTGACGCGCCTGTTCACCGGCGGCGTGCAGGAGTTCACGGCCAATGGCCGCCGCGCCACGGTCGACGCGTCGCGTTCGTTCATCGACAAGTTCTCGGCGTTCTCGCGCAACGTGAACGTGACGGCGGTGCAGACGTTCACGCCGGTCCCCACGCCGGGCGCCGCGCCGCTGCCGATTTTCGGCGGTGGTGGTGCACCGGGCACGTCGACGGAGGCCTACACGTTCTCCGTGGTGCGCCTGCCCGACGACCCGATGATGCCGCGCCTGTACGACGAGCGCGTGGGCTACTTCTCACGCGCCCGCACGGACTTCGGTTCGCGTGAGCAGCGTGTGCTGCCGCGCCGCTACATCAGCCGCTGGCGCCTCGAGTGCTCGGCTCAGAAGCAGGGCAACCTGTGCGTGCCGAAGAAGCCGATCACGTACTACGTGGATCCTGCCACGCCCGCCTGGCTGGTGCCGTGGGTGAAGGCCGGTATCGAGGAGTGGCAGCCCGCGTTCGAGGCGGCCGGTTTCTCCAAGGGCATCGTCGCCGGCCAGGTGCCGAACGATCCCGAGTTCTCCGGTGAAGACGCCAGTGTGGCGATGATCCGCTGGCTACCGTCGCCGGTGGCCAATGCGCAGGGCCCGAGCCTGGTGGACCCGCGCACCGGTGAGATCATCGATGCCGACGTGCAGATGTACCACAACATCCTCGACCTGCAGCGTGAGTGGTACTTCTCGCAGGTGGGGCATCTCGACAAGCGCGCGCAGACTTTCCCGTTCCCCGACTCGCTGATGGGCCGTCTCATCCAGTTCGTCGTGGCACACGAAGTGGGACACACGCTGGGCTTCCCGCACAACTTCAAGGGCAGCTCGATGTACCCGCTCGACTCGGTGCGCTCGAAGACGTGGGTGGCGAAGATGGGTCACTCGCCGTCGATCATGGACTACGCGCGCTTCAACTACGTCGCGCAGCCCGAAGACAACATCCCGTTGGCCGATCTCGTGCCGCGGGTCGGCGTGTACGACACCTATGCCGTGAAGTGGGGCTACTCCCCCATTCCCGGAGCGACCACGCCTGAAGCCGAACTGCGTCAGCTCGATGCATGGGCGCGCATGCAGGACACGGTGCCCTGGTACCGTTTTGCCAGCGATGCCGGTGCCGGTGGCGCCGATCCGGGTGAGCAGTCGGAAGCCATCGGTGATGCCGATGCCGTGGCCGCCACGGCGCTGGGCTTCAAGAACATCGCCCGCGTCATGAAGCTGGTGGATGGCGCCGCCAGTGCCGACAAGACCGCTGACTTCTCCCTGCTGCGCGCCACGTACAACGGCGTAGTCGGCCAGTGGGCGCTGGAAGCCAACCACGTCGCGAAGATCGTGGGCGGTCTGGACAAGCAGGAGAAGCGGCTGAGCCAGAGCGGTCCGGTGTGGACTCCGGTGTCCCGCGCGCGCCAGAAGGCGGCCGTGAAGTTCCTGAACGAACAGGTGTTTGCCACGCCGGCCTACCTCACCGACGTCCCGACGCTTCGTCGTCTCGAGTCGGAGGGCAACATCAACCGCGTGGTGGGTGCGCAGGCCCGTGCACTGAACAGCCTGCTCAACAACACCAAGCTGCAGCGTCTCGTGGAGATCGAGGCGACGTCCAGCAATCAGGCCAATGTGTACTCGGTCGGTGAGATGCTGACCGACGTGCGCCGCGGTGTCTGGAGCGAAGTGGCGTCGGGCAAGCCGATCACGGCCTACCGTCGTCGCCTGCAGAACGTGTACCTCGAGCAGATGGCCACCAAGATCAAGCCGCCGGCCACCTCGCCGGCCGAGGCGCAGATCGCGCAGCTGCTGGGCATCCCGCTGTCGCAGCCGCGCGACTTCCGGGCCATCGTGAAGGACGAGGTCCGCACGCTGGATCGTGAGCTGGCGGGCGCCATTGGTCGCAGCAGCGACCGCGCCTCACGGGCTCACATGCAGGATGCCCGGGACCAGATCAAGACGATGCTGGACACGGACAAGTAGGACTTTCTGGAGCACTGACCGCCGGGCAAGCAACGACTTGCACCGGCTGGTTCAACGGGGTGGCCGTGCATCTGCGCGGCCACCCCGTGTGTTTCCGGACCTTTCTGGACGTTTCCGTCCACTTTCGTGGGATTTCGCTCATTTTCCGACCGAAATCGGGGCAAAACCCGGAGCGTATTGTGGGCATGCCACGTAATCCTGAGTGCCGGGCGATTCTGGAAGCGCCCGTGGTACTGGCGACTCCCGCTCCTCTGCCATGTGGATTGTACAACTCGCCCTGCGGCGCCCCTACACCTTCATCGTCGGTGCGCTGTTGGTGGTGCTCTTCGGGGTGCTGTCGGCCCTGCGTATGCCGACCGACATCCTGCCGGAGCTCGATATCCCGGTCGTGTCGGTCATCTGGTCCTACAACGGCCTCCCGCCCGAGGAGATGGAGCGCCGGTTCGGGACCCCCTATGAACGAGCCGTCACCACCACCGTCAACGACGTCGAGCATATCGAGTCGCAGTCGCTGGCTGGTGTCACGGTCATCAAGGTGTTCTTCCAACCCGGGGCGCGCATCGAGTCGGCCGTCGCTCAGCTCGCGGCGGTGTCGCAGTCCATCCTGCGCATCATGCCACCGGGCGCGGCTGCGCCATTCATCGTGCGCTACAACGCGGCCAATGTGCCCGTGCTGCAGCTCGCGCTGGGTGGTGACTCGCTCTCCGAGCAGCAGCTCTCCGACCTGGGCACCAACGGCATCCGCACCCGCCTCGCCACCGTGCGCGGCGCCAGCGTGCCGCAGCCGTATGGCGGCCGGTCGCGCCTGATCAACGTGGATCTGGACCCCGCCCAGCTTTTCGCGCGTGGCCTTTCTCCCACCGATGTCAGCGACGCGATCAACGCGCAAAATCTCGTGCTGCCCGGCGGCACGGCCAAGATCGGTGAGCGCGAGTACGTTGTGCGCCTGAACGGCAGTCCCGACATCGTCGAACAGATGAACGACCTCCCGATCCGGGTGGTCAATGGGGCGCTCGTGCGCATCCGCGACGTCGCCCATGTGCGCGACGGCTACTCGGTGCAGACCAACATCGTGCACCGTGACGGGGTGCGCGGCGCGCTCATTCAGGTGCTCAAGTCGGGTGGCGCGTCCACCATCGACGTGGTCAACCGCGTACGCGGCGCCCTACCCGGCATCCTCGCCACGCTGCCACCGGCCCTCAAGGTCGATATCCTGGCCGACCAGTCGCTGTTCGTGAAGGCCGCCCTCAAGGGTGTGGTCATTGAAGCGCTCATCGCCGCCTGCCTCACGGCCGCGATGATCCTGATCTTCCTTGGCAGCTGGCGCTCCACGCTCATCGTGGCACTGTCCATCCCACTGTCGATTCTCTGCTCGGTGACCGTGCTGTCCATGCTCGGGCAGACGCTCAACGTGATGACGCTGGGTGGCCTCGCGCTCGCGGTCGGCGTGCTGGTCGACGACGCCACCGTGGGCATCGAGAACATCCACCGGGTGCAGGAGCACGAGCCGGACATCGAGAAGGCCATTCTCGACGGCGCCGGCCAGATCGCCATTCCGACCCTCGTGTCGACGCTGGCCATCTGCATCGTGTTCGTGCCGATCTTTTTCCTGAGTGGCGCTGCCGGTTCGCTGTTCCGTCCGCTGGCCATGGCCGTGGTATTCGCGATGATGGCGTCGTACGTGATCTCGCGGACGCTGGTGCCCACGCTGGTGCGCTACGCGATGGAGCGTGAACGCGCGCTCGAAGCGAAGCGGGCCGGCATGCCCAAGCGTCCCGGCTTCTTCGCACAGTTTCACCACAACTTCGAACATCGTTTCGAACAGTGGCGCGTGAGCTACCGTGGCGCCGTGACGGCGATGCTGGCGCGTCCCGGCCGCCTGATGACGGTGGCTGGTCTGGTCGTCCTGTCCGCCGGCGCACTGGCTCCATGGCTGGGTCGGGACTTCTTCCCGCAGATCGATGCAGGGCAGATTCGTCTGCACCTGCGCGCACCGGTGGGCACGCGTCTCGAAGAAACCGCGCGCGTTGTCGCAGCCGTGGAAGACCGCATTCGTGAGATCATTCCGCCAGGCGACCTCACCACCATTATCGACAACATCGGTCTGGCCACGACCAGCTCCACGAACCTGGCCTACAGCGACAACCCCACCATCGGCATGACTGACGCCGACCTGCTCATCACGCTCACCGAGCACCGTGTGGGCAATACGGCCGACTATGCGCGCCGCATCCGTCGCATGGTGCGCGATGAGTTCCCCGATGTGCTGGTGTTTTTCCAGTCGGCCGACATCGTCGGACAGATTCTGAATGCCGGTCTGCCGGCGCCCGTGAACGTGCAGGTGGTGGGTGCCAACCGGGCGGAGAACATCAAGGTGGCGCGCTTCATCGAGGAGCGGATCAAGAAGGTGCCCGGCGCCGTGGACGTGTACCTGCAGCAGCGCCTCGAAGCGCCGCAGCTCAACGTGACCGTGGACCGTGCGCGCGCCGCGTCACTGGCCCTCACGCAGCGTGACGTGGCCAACGATCTGCTCGTGTCGCTGGCATCCAGCGGGCAGGCGGCGCCCAACGTCTGGCTCAATCCGCAGAACGGCGTGCAGTACAGCGTGAGTGTGCAGACACCGCAGTATCGCATCGCGTCCATCGAAGACATCGGTCGCACGCCAGTGCTGGGAGCGGCGGGCGCGAACAGTGGCACGATGCCGCAGATGATGCAGAACCTCGCGACCGTGAGCCGCTCCACCAGCGTGGGTGTCATCAGCCACTACGATGTGGCGCCTGTGTACGACGTGTACGCCAATGTGCTCGATCGCGACCTGGGTGCGGTGGCCGACGACATCGATGTCGTCCTCGACTCACTGCAGGAATCGCTGCCCCGCGGCACCACGCTGGTGATGCGCGGGCAGGTGGCCAGCATGCGCACCTCCTACGCTGGTCTCGCCACCGGTCTCGTATTCGCGATCCTGCTGGTGTACCTGATCATGGTCATCAACTTCCAGTCGTGGCTCGACCCGCTCATCATCGCCTGTGCGCTGCCGCTCGCGATGGCCGGCGTGATCTGGGCGCTGTATGCCTGCGGCAACACGATCAGCGTGCCCGCCTTCATGGGCGCGATCATGAGTATGGGCGTAGCCACTGCGAACGGTATTCTCGTGGTGTCCTTCGCCAACGAACGCATGGATGCCGGACTCACTGCGCTCGAGGCGGCCATCGAAGCGGCGGCCACACGCCTGCGCCCCGTGATCATGACCGCACTCGCCATGATCGTCGGCATGGTGCCCATGGCTCTCGGACTTGGTGAAGGCGGCGAGCAGAACGCGCCGCTCGGCCGCGCCGTCATCGGCGGCCTGCTCTTCGCGACGTTTGCCACCCTGACGCTGCTCCCCTTTGTTTACAGCCGTCTCCGTGCTCACCGGCACGGAGTGGTTCCTTCGCCGGTATTGAACTCGTGATGCGCTCCGTCATGCGAACTCCCGCTTCGTCGACCAATCGCGGCCACCGCACCGGTACCCACTCGGGTCCGCGCGTGCGTCGCGGCCGAATGATGCCGATCGTCTTCGTGCTGATCTTCGCGGCGCTGCTCGTGGCGGGGCTGTTGCCTCGTCTCGCCCAGTCACGCTCCCGCGCCGAAGAAGGTGCGCGGTCCACGGCTGTGCCCACCGTGTTCACCGAGCCGGTGAAGCGCGACACATCGAGCACACCATTCGAGTTGCCGGCCACGCTCAGCGGTGTGCACGAAGCCAACATCTTCGCGCGTACCAACGGCTTTGTGCGGCAACTGCGTGTCGACATCGGCTCGCCGGTGCGCGCCGGCGACACGCTCGCGATTCTCGACATGCCGGAGCTGCGCGAACAGGAGCGGCAGGCCACGGCCGTGCTCGAGCAGACCGAAGCCAGCGCCAACCTCGCCCGCACCTCGCTCGACCGCTGGAAGCAGCTGTCGGCGCAGGGCGTGGTCACACCGCAGGAATTCGACGAGCGCACCGCCAACGCCAGCGTGACCGACGCCAATTCGCGCGCTGCGCGGGCCAACCTGGCCAATCTGCGCGAACTGATGCGCTTCGGCGTGCTCATCGCGCCATTTCATGGCGTGGTAACAGCCCGCTCGATCGATATCGGCTCGCTGGTGGTGGCCGGCGCAGCGGCCGGTGCACGCCCGCTGCTGTCGCTCGTGCAGACCGACACCGTGCGTGTCATGCTCCAGGTACCGCAGAGCGCCGCCCCGCGCGTGCGCGTGGGTATGCGCACGTCGGTGGTGGTGAGCGACCTGGGCAACGAAGAGATCACCGGCACCGTGGTGCGTACCGCTGGCGCCATCGATCCGGTCACCCGCACGCTGCTCACCGAAGTGCATGTGCCCAACGGACAGCGACGCCTGCTGCCGGGCATGTTTGCCACGGTGCGTCTCAAGGTGCCGTCGTCGCCATCGCTGCGAGTACCGGCCATCGCACTCATCGTGCGCGGAGACGGTACGCAGGTCGCGCGCGTGGAAAAGGACACCGTGCGTCTCGTGCCCATCACCATCGGCCGCGACTACGGCACCTCACTCGAAGTGCTGGGAGGCCTCGAGCCGGGTGATCAGGTAGTCGTCAATCCACCCGAGTCACTGGCTTCAGGTCAGGCGGTGAAGGCCATCGCTCGCGGCGGCGCGAAGTAGCAGTGCCCTAGACACGCCGCCGAGTTCGCTCGGCAGAGTCAGTGCACAGACGCACTATTCAGGGGTCCGACATTCCGGTGTCGGGCCCCTGTGGCATTTGCTGGTTCGTGTTCGTGTGTTTCATGTGTTGGCCCCTTTGCCGTGCCCATCATGCTCATGCTTCCGATCCCGGTGCTCATCGGCTTCGTCATGCCGCTGCCGTCACCCACGACGTGGGAAGACACGGCCACAGATGCGGGGGACATGGCCGCCGTTGCATCGTGGGTCTCCTTCGACGCGCCTGTCGGACTCGAGATGCGCACGACACCGGCGCTCGCATCAGCCTTGTCGCGCGAAACGGGCGGTGTCTGGCAGGCCGACGCACTCGGCAATCTGATGCTGCGCCGCGGAACTGGATCGCCGAAACGCGTGGTGGCCTGCGCGATTGATCGGCCAGGGTTTGCCGTCACCCAGATCACCACCGATGGATTTCTGCGCCTGCATCGCGTGGGCAATGTGGCGCATGCCTTGTGGGATCAGGCACACGAAGGCCAGCAGATCGAAGTGCTCACCGATCGTGGCGCAGTACCGGGAGTGGTGGCCATCGCGAATGGACACTTCGCCCAGCAGCATCGTCGCGATTCCCTCGTTGCCACGGCCGATGAGTTGTGGGTGGATGTTGGCGCGCAGTCGGCGGCCGACGTGCAGGCACTGGGCATCGCGCTGCTCGATCCGGTGCAGCGCCGTCTCCCGGCGTGGACGTATGCCGATCGTGTGAGCGGGGCGCAGGCGGGACTGCGGGCGGGGTGCGCCGCGGTGACGGGTGCTGCACGCGGTGAGGTGCCGCGCGGCGAGACCATGTTTGTCGTGAGCGTGCAAGGCGCCTTCGGATGGCCCGGTTTGGGTGGTGTGCTCGCACGCATACCCGGATTTGTGGCGGACACGATCACCGTGTTCCTGAATGGCCGCGGCGAGCGCCAGCAGCGGTGGGCACGCGCCGGTGCGCTGCCCAGTATCAACGCCGGTGTGTATCGCGCCGCCAGGGCAGACTCCCTGCGCATCGTATCGCCCGCGGTGCGGCATGCGGGCACGCTGGTGGAGAGTATCACACTCGCCGAATCCCGCTGGTTGCTGTCGGAAGCACAGCGTGCGGCCGGTGTGAGCACGAACGACGCCGGTGTGTTTGTCATGGTGCCGGTGCGGGATCGCGCACGCGCTTCGATAGCAACAGAGCCGCATGCGGCAACAGCGCGATTGCTCACTACACTGGCGGACCTGCCCGGCGTGCCCACACACGAATGGCGTGTGCGTGATGCCGTGCGGCGTGCACTGCCAGCGTGGGCGCAGTCGCGCGCGCAGGTCGATGATGCCGGCAACCTGATCGTCACCGCAGGCCCGGCGCGCGACACCGTGGTGTTCATGGCACATCTCGATGAGGTCGCGTACGACATCACCACGATTGCCCGTGATGGCACGGTGTCACTGCGCGCACGTGGCGGTGCCATCGGCTCGGCGTGGGAAGGACAACCCGCACTGCTGCATCTGCCGCCCACCTCCAACGGCCTGCCCGATACGCTGGCTGGCGTCTTCGTGCCGCGTGACTCGGCGCGCACCAGACAACCGGCACGCATGACCGCGTGGTTTGGGATCGACTCTGCGGCGCTCGTGGCGCGCGGTGTGGTGGTGGGCGCTGGTGTGACCAGCCCCAAGAGCGCCGTGCGTCTCTCCGGCCCCCGATTCACGGGACGCAGTATGGACGATCGCGCCGGCTCCACCGCGCTGCTGCTCGCATTGGGGCAGATCGATCCCGCGCGTCTCGACCGCACGGTGATTTTTGTGTGGTCCACGCAGGAAGAAACGGGCCTGATCGGCGCACAGGCCGTGGCGAACCGCATTGGCGCTTCGGTGCAGCGCATGTACAGCATCGATACGTTCGTGAGTTCGGAGACACCGCTCGAGTCGCCGCACTTTGCGTTCGTGCGGTTGGGCGCGGGGCCAGTACTGCGGGCCATCGAGAACGGCAGCATTTCGCCGCCAGCCGTGCGTGCCCATGTCAGCCAGGTGGCGCGTGCGCAGAACATCCCACTGCAAACAGGACTCACCCAGGGCGGCACCGACGGGACATCCTTCACGTTCTTCGGGGCTCCGAACACCGGACTCTCGTGGCCGGGCCGCTACAGCCACACGCCCGCCGAGGTGTTGGACCTGCGTGATGTGGAACGACTGGGGTCGCTGATTGCCGCCCTGGCGCGTGCACGCCCCTGACCCTGGCGAGCGGCCTCTCGTCATCGGCAGAGTGCAGGCTGCCTGCAACTCGTCCGTGCCCCCTTCGTAGTTTAGGTGAGCATGTCGAATCAACCCGAGACTACCCCGACCGAACTGGCCGCCCTGCGCGTTGCCCTGAGTGGACAGTATGCCATCCAGCGCGAACTGGGCCGCGGCGGCATGGGCATTGTGCTATTGGCCCGCGATGAACGCCTCGACCGCGCCGTCGCGCTCAAGGTGCTCCCGCCCGCGCTGGCGGAGGCCGGCGAAACACGCGAACGATTCCTGCGCGAAGCCCGCATGGCTGCGCAGCTGTCGCATCCGAACATTGTGCCGGTGTACCGCGCCGATGAAATCGGTGGGTATGCGTTCTTCGCGATGGGGTTCGTGGAAGGCGAGTCGCTGGGTGATCGCATTCGTGACCGCGGCTCGCTGCCGGCGGCGGAAGTCGTGCGTATCCTGCGTGAAGTGGCGTGGGCGCTCGCCTACGCGCATGCGCGTGGCATCGTGCACCGCGATGTGAAGCCGGACAACATCCTGCTCGAACGTGCGTCCAGTCGCGCCATCGTGACGGACTTCGGCATCGCGCGCGCCGACTTCAATCCGGCGCTGACGCAGGACGGATACGTCCTGGGCACGGTGCACTACATGAGTCCTGAGCAGTCCAGCGGTGACGTGCTCGACGGACGCAGCGATCTGTACGCACTAGGCTGCATCGGCTTCTATGCGTTGAGCGGCCGTTTGCCGTTCGAAGGGACATCGCCGCAGGCCATCCTGGTGGCACACGCGACGAAGGAACCACCGGCACTGCGCAGCGTGGCGCCCGAGGTGCCGACGGCACTCGCGGCGGTGATTGATCGCTGCCTGCGCAAACACCCCGACGAGCGATTCGCGACCGGCGAAGAACTCGCCGATGCGCTGGCCAAGGCGCTCGAGCATCTCGAACACGATGTGCGTGATGTGGGTGGCAAGGACACGCTCAACAGCGACGACGCGATGGCCGTGTGGCGTCGTGCGGCCGAGCTGCAGGCTGAAGCCGCGGCGCGCCTCGAGACGCGCATGCGGGCCAATGACACGCGCGCCCTCGCGGCTCCTCAGGAATTGAGCGGCGATCAGGGCAGCAACAACGCCACCGGCGCTCCCACCGACGCCTATCGACTGCGCGATGTGGAGGCGGCGGCCATCGAAGCCGGCATCTCGCAGCGTTTCGTGATGCTCGCGCTCGATGAACTGCGCGCCAAGCCCTCCGGTCAGGCGCTCGCGCCCAGCATGTCCCCCCGCCGCGAGCGGCTCACCACACGATTGCTGGGCACTGCGCAGCGCACGCTCTCGGTGTCCCGCACGTTCCGCGCGCCCCCACGCACCGTGTTGCAATCACTGGGCCGCACGCTGCAGGGTGCGCCGTGGTCACTCGCCCTGCGCGACACGCTCGGCGGTCATCCGCTCGATGGCGGCGTGCTGGTGTTCGACCTGCCCGCGATGGCCGATGCCAATTACAAGTGGACGTATACGCGCTATGGCGTGTACGTCCCGCAGGTGCGTGTGTCGCTGAGTGCGGTGCCGGGTGATTCACGGAGCTGCGAAGTCACGATGACGATCGACCTGCGCCGCGGCCTGATGGCCAACATCGCGAGTTGGCTGGCCGTCTCGAGCGGCAGTTCCCTTGGTGGCGGCGCATTGGGACTCGTGCTCGGCAAGAAGCTGCTCGCCCTTGGTGGTGTCGCACTGATGGGCCCCATGCTCGGTGGTGCAGTGGTACTCGGCGGCATCACGATCGCGAGTGTGGCCCCGATGTACCGGTGGGGATTGCGCAAGGCCGAGGGGGAATTGCTGGCCGCACTGGCCGCGATCGATGTGGCGATGCGGGCATTCGACATCTTCGGCGAAACGCCGCCTGCTGTAGCGACACCGCGCGCGGATGCGCCGATCATTGTGCCCTGAAGCTCGGCATACAGCTCAGATGTCTGAGATCTGAGATCTGAGATCTGAAATCTGACGGATATAGACAGGTGAGAGATCAGACCGTCCTAGAGTTCAGAGGTCTGAGTGCACGGGGCGGGCTGCCTTCCGTCGTGACGCGCAGAGATCAGCGGCCCGGGCTTTCGGTGCGTCGGGCGCACAGTCGGAGGCACAGGCCTCCGTGTGTCGGGCGCACACGATAGGCGGCCGGCGTAAGTGCTCAGGCTTCTGACATCTACGACGGTCTGATTTCTCATTCCTCTATCTCCGTCAGATGTCAGATCTCAGACATCTGACATCAGATATCCGCTCCCGGATCCCGGTTACAATTCCCGCCCATTGACATGCCTCAGAACTGAGATATATTCAAGTCATCTCAATTCGGAGCTCTTTATGTCCATTCGTCCTGTCAAAAGTATCGTCACGGCCCAGCCAACCACCGAGGGCGCCGGGGTGCATCTGCACCGCGCATTCGGGTTCGGCAACACGACCGAGACCGACCCGTTTCTGCTGTTCGACGATTTTCGGAATGATGTGCCGCGGCAGTATCAGGCCGGTTTTCCCTGGCATCCGCATCGTGGCATCGAAACCATCACCTACGTGCTGGCCGGCAATGTCGAGCATGCCGACTCGCTCGGCAATCGTGGACTGCTGGGGTCCGGCGACGTGCAGTGGATGACCGCTGGCAGTGGCATCGTGCATCACGAGATGCCGATGGGTGATCCGCAGGGTCGTATGCATGGCTTCCAGTTGTGGGCAAACCTGCCGTCGTCACTGAAGATGACGGCGCCGCGGTATCAGGATGTGAAGTCGAAGGACATCGTCGAGATCACCGATGATGATGGCACGATTGTGCGCGTGATCTCCGGCGAGTTCTGGGGCAAGCGTGGACCGGTCGATGGCATCGCGGCCGATCCGAGTTATCTCGATGTGTTTGTGCCGGCTGGTGTGCGCAAGTCACTGCCTGTCGACGCCTATCGCAGCACATTTGCCTACATCTTCGAGGGCAGCGGCACCTTCCGGCACGCTTCGGGCAACATGGGGGTACTCACCGAGCGAACGGCCGGCGATGACGATGACCTCGTGCGCGACCTTTCCGGAAATCGGTCGCTCATCCTGTTCGATACGGGCGATGAAGTGGTGGTACGCGCCGGTGAGAACGGCGTCCGTTTCCTGCTCGTCAGCGGTGCGCCGATCAAGGAGCCCGTGGCGTGGTATGGTCCGATCGTGATGAACACCCAGGCCGAGTTGCAGACGGCCATGCGCGAACTGCGCGAGGGGACGTTCCTCAAGCCGTAACGTTTGTCCGTGACTGATGACGCGACGACTCGCTCACGCTGTTGCAATCCGCTATGTGTCGTTGGGGCTGGCCATGCTACCGCTCGTGTTGCTGGCCCCACGATTCGCCGCCGCTCAGGGCACCACCAGCGTGAGTTCGGGCAGCCCCACCACCGCCGACTCCGCCAAGGACAGCACGACAGCGAAGCCCGCCCCCAAGGCACCGCCCAAGCCGAAGGTCTTCGACTTCACGGGGTCGCTTGGCTTCGCGCAAACGCGCGGCAACGCGACCGCGCGCAATATCAATGTCGGCAACACCATCCGATATCGCCTTGGTGAGTGGACCATCCGGCAGGATCTGTCCTTCATCTACGGCGAATCCAACGGACGTGTGAATGCGAATTTCTGGAACGGCGGACTGCGATTCGACCGCAACGTCGCTGATCGCATCGAGTTTTTTCTCGCCTCGCGATACGACCGCAACGTGCCGCAGGGCGTGACGAGTCGCTTCCAGCAGGGCTTTGGGCTGAACGTCGTGGCCTTCGAGGACAGTCGCAATCGCGTGCAAGTCTCGCTCGGTGGCTCGCTCTTCTCCCAGCAGCTCGAGCCCGGCGCGGTGGCGAGAGTTTCACGCGCATTTCCGGCGGCGCGGGCCGCCCTCGACTATCGCTATCGATTCTCGCAGCTGGCGTACCTGCGCCAAACAGCTGAGTATCTGCCGGCCATTGGTGACACGGCCACATCCGTATTCGTGAACACCGAGAGTGCCATTGTCGCCCCGATTTCGCGCAATGTGGGCGTGAAGATCGGCTATGTGGTCCGCTACAACTCCGAGCCGCCCATTCGCAACGACGTGCCCCTGCGAACCACCGATATGTTCTTTTCGTCGGGACTTACCCTTACGTTTTGATCATGCGTACACATCTCCTTGCCACGGCCGTGGCCACAGCATTCGCCGCCGGTGCACTCGCACCCGCCGCCCTGCGCGCGCAGGACGCAGAGCCGAAGAAGAAGAACCTCGAAGTGTCTGGCACCGCCGGTTTCACACAGACCAGCGGCAATGCCAACGCCACGACAACCAACTTCGGCAACAAGGTCAAGTACACGGCACGCGGCTGGATCCTCGCCGAGGATCTCGCGTTCTTCTATGGCGAAGCGGAAAACAAGGTCAACGCCAACTTCTGGAACGGTGGTCTGCGTGCAGAACGTCGCATCATGGAACGTATCGGCCTGTTCGTGGCGGGACGTTTTGATCGCAACGTGCTGCAGGGCATCGCGAGTCGCTTTGAAGAGGGCTTCGGTGTGGACGTGAAGGCCATTGTCGCCAAGCGTGACCAGCTCTCGTTTCAGGTCGGTGGCTCATTGTTTCAGCAGAACCTGACACCGGGTTCCACGGCGACCGCCAAGCGCAATTTTCCCGCCGCCCGCCTGGGACTCGACTACAAGCACAACTTCACCGAACTCGCGTACTTCCAGCAGACGGGTGAATATCTGCCCAACCTGTCGGACAGCGATGCCTACCTGATGAATTCGGAGTCATCGCTGGTAGCGCCACTGTCGCGCCGACTCGGACTCAAGCTGTCGTACGTCGTCCGCTACAACAACTCGCCACCCATCCGCGAGGAAATGCGGCTCAAGACCACGGATACCTTCTTCTCCAGCGGCATTACCGTTTCGTTCTGACCGCGTGAGACAAGGCAGTTCTGCATAGACAGTACAAGGCGCGGCAGATCCATGAGATCTGCCGCGCCTTTGCATTGTGGGCGTCGTTGCTCAGACCTTGGCGCGAGGACGGAGCTTCTTCGCCAGCACCACGATGCCGACCAGCACGGCACCGGCCACCACACCAAGCAGGGCATCGAGCAAAACCTTGGCCACTGTGGCCATCGCGCCTGTCGCAGCGGCCCAGCCGGCCAGCACGACATCAATCGCGTGCACACCGTGAGCGATGATACCGCCACCTACCGTGAACATGGCTGCGGTGCCGAGTACCGACAGGCTCTTCATGAGCCACGGCGCCGTCTTGAGAATGACACCGCCGATGGCGCGGCCACGGTTGTGCAAGGCGAGCCCGAGGTCGTCGAGTTTCACAATGCCGGCCACAAGTCCGTACACGAACACCGTGGCGGCAAGACTCACCAGGCTCAGTGCACCGATCTGCATCCCGATGGGCGCCGCACTCATCGTGCCCAGCGAGATCACAATGATCTCGGCCGACAACACGAAGTCCGTGCGGATAGCGCCCTTGATCTTGCCCTGCTCCACCGCGATGCGCTGCTCGTCCGTGAGCTCGGGTTGTGCGATGACCGGATGCACCGTGTCGGACTCTTCATGCCGATGCAGCGCCTTGTGCAGCAGCTTCTCCACGCCTTCATAACACAGGAACAAGCCGCCGATCAGCATGAGCGGCATGACCGCGCCAGGCGCGAACGCGCTGATGAGCAGCGCCACGGGCACGAGGATCACCTTGTTGACCAGGGATCCCTTGGCCACCGCCCACACCACCGGCAATTCACGATCGACCCGCACACCGGAGGCCTGTTCGGCATTCAGCGCGAGATCGTCGCCCATCACGCCCGATGTCTTTTTCGCAGCGACCTTGGTCAGCAGGGCGACATCATCGAGCATCGACGTGATGTCGTCGAGCAATACGAGCA
>NZ_DASWXE010000164.1:0-2322 GCF_036405635.1 Gemmatimonas sp.
CCTCCTTCCTGGCGCTGCAATGTCCCACCTCCCGCCCTTCGTCGGACGCATCTCCATGCCCCGCCCAATTCTGGCGCGTACCGTGTCGTGCACACTCTCCCGCACCGCACTGCTCTCCGCCGCATTCCTGCTGCCGCACGGTGTGCTGCAGGCTCAGGCACCCGCCGCTCCGGCGCGCGTGGTCGATGTCACGAAGCTCGCCGAGATCCATGTCGCGATCACGGCCGTCAATGACTCGGCCGATGCGCGCCAGGCGCAGGCCAAAAACAAGACGGACGAAGCGCAGCATGAGTTGGCCGCCAAGAAGCGCCAGCTCATCACCGAGCTCCTCAAGACGAAAGGACTCACCGACACCGCCTATCAGCGCCAGCGGTTCCTGGTGAGCACCGATCTCGAACTGCGCTCGAAGTTCGACAGCGTCGTGGCCAAGCTCACCGGCGCGCCGCTGCCGGGTCGTATCGCGGCGCCGGTGGCCCCTGGCTTTGTCGCGGCGAGTGCACTGCCGCCCGGCATGGTGGGTACACACATCGGCCATGTGACCACAAGCTTCGTGGACACACCGGAAAAGGTCGGCTTGCTGCCGATCGCATTCACTGAAGCGCAGGTGGCCTCGCAGCACGCTGCACTCGCCACGCGCAACACGACGGACCTGGCGGCGATGAAATTGCACGCCGGCCACGTGCTGCACGCGGTTGATCCTACCATCGTGACGACCGGCCCCGGTAAGGGCTTTGGTGTGAAGCGTGCCGCACTTGGCGTGGCTCAGCATATCGAACTCGCCGCCAAGGAGTCGACGGCGTCGCCGAACGTGAAGATTCACACCGGACACATCGCAACGGCGGCTCGTGCAACAGCCACTCGCGTCGATCAGGTGGTGGCGATTGCCAAGAAGATCCAGGCCACCGAAGACGTGAAAGAAGCAGCCACGCTCACCGCACAACTGGCTTCGCTCTCGTCGCAGCTGGCGGCTGGTGCCGACGTCAATGCCGACGGCCGCATCGACTGGGGCAATGGTGAGGGCGGACTCCAGCAGGCGCAGGAACACATCACGCTGATGCTGGCCGGCGAAAAGAAGTAACCAGCCAGCACCATCGGCATCACGGCACAGCGAAGACAGCAAACACACAAAGGGCCCGCGACTGATTGTCGCGGGCCCTTTGTGTTGTTCGTGTCGCCGTGGTCTCAGATCAGCAGGAGACGCAACGGTGGCTGTTCTTGGCGCCCAGCTTCTCGAGCAGCACGATCGTCTCGGGGAACGGACGCAGACGCTCCACTGGGCCGTTCGCCATGTCGATCGTGGTCTTGAAATCACGACCGACGGCCTTCGGATCGGCGCCCTTGCTCACGAGGTAGTTGATCATCTCGTTGTCGCCGCGCGCCGCCGCATGATGCAACGGGGTGTAGCCGTTGATGTCACGCTTGTTGACGTCGTGATGCAGCTCCTCGACGAGGTACTTCATCACCGGCATCCAGCCGTCCGGTGCATGGCGATGCGAGTTACCCGCGAAACCGTTGCCATATCCCACGCCAGCGGCCGCATGAATCGGATAGACACCGATACCAGGCGGCACGGCCTTCGACGCCGAATCGATCGAGGCATCCAGTGCCACGGCCGGCGCGCGCCCGAAGCCACCACCACGACGAGCTGCCGTGGGTGCCTTGTACTGCGGCACCGTATCGTTGGCACCAGCGGCCTTCAGCAGCTTCATCGCTTCGAGATCGACGCCATACGTCGCACGCCAGAACGCGGTGGTGCCATCGAGGGCCTCGAGGCCGCAGTTCGCGTTGCCGCAGTTGCTGAAGCCGAAGAACCAGAGGTTCTTGCGGAGACGCACATTCACGTCGGCACCGGACTTGATAAGCGCATCCATCAGCTCGATGTGCGTGGTCTTCTGCGTCTGGATGGCCTGCGGCTGCGGATAGCGTGAACGCGGGTGCCACATCACGTTGATCGTCGCATACAACGGCGTGAGGCCGTGGATGCTTTCGATGCGCACGTTCGCGCCCTTCTTCACCATCGCCATCGCGAGGTCGAACTGACCATTGATGGTAGCCATCAGCAGCGGCGTGACGCTGTCAGCTGACGCCACTTCATTGATGTTCGCGCCGGCATCGATGAGGGCCATCGCGGCCGCCACGTTGCCCTGACGGGCCGCGTGGTGCAGCGCCGACAGACCGCCCAGGCTACCCACGGTCGCTTCATAGCCCGCATTGAAGCCGTTCGTGGTGTCGGCCGGGATGATCGTCTCGATCTTGCCGTCCACCTTCTGCTTGTTGTCGTACACGGTGCGACCAGCGAGAATCGCTTCCTGCACCTGCGCC
>NZ_DASWXE010000165.1:0-9263 GCF_036405635.1 Gemmatimonas sp.
CGCCGATGTGGTCGTGTTCGATCCGGCGACCATTCGCGACAACGCCACGTTCGAACAGCCGCATCAGTATGCGTCGGGTGTGCGGGAAGTCTTCGTGAACGGGGTGATGGTGTTGTCGAAGGGTGAGCACACCGGTGCCAAGCCGGGACGTGTGGTGCTCGGTCCTGGCGCCAAGCAGTGAGGACATGGCGATGACATCACGTCGGGAATTCCTGCGAGCCACAGGGCTGCTCAGCGCGGCGCCTGTGGTGGCGCCGATGCTTGGCACCGCATCCACGACGGTGTCGCGTGCCGACGCACCGCGTCGCACCGTGCGCGCCACCGTCGATCTCGTGGTACGCGGCGGCACGGTGTTCGACGGGACAGGCACCAATGGACGCGAGATGGACGTGGCCCTGCACCAGGGGCGTGTGGTGCAGGTGGCAGCGCGTATCACCGACCGTGGTACCGAAGAAATCGATGCCCGTGGTCTGGCGGTCGCACCGGGCTTCATCGATATCCACTCGCACGGCGATGGCTCACTGCGTGAGGATCCGCGCGCCGAGTCGGCGATCCGGCAGGGTATCACCACCATCGTCGTGGGCGCTGATGGCAGTTCACGGTTCACCGGCGATGTCGGCGACTCCTTCACGGAGTGGGCCGCGCGTACCGCTGACTACAAGCCGTCCGTGAACGTGGCGTCGATGATCGGTCTCGGCACCGTGCGCGGAAAAGTCATCGGGGAGGTGGACCGCAAGGCGACGGCGGCGGAGTTGACGCGCATGGCCGGCATGGTGGCACGCGCCGTTGGGCAAGGCGCCTGTGGTGCATCCACGGGTCTCGAATACACGCCCGGCGCATTTGCATCGCGCGACGAGCTCATTGCGCTGTGTAAGCCACTCGCGGCCGCCAGGCTGCCGTACGCCACCCATATGCGGAATGAAGACGACGAACTGCTCGAGGCCATCGACGAATCCATCGCCGTGGCGCGTGGTGCAGGATGTCCGTTGCAGATCTCGCACCTCAAAATGCAGGGCACGCGCAACTGGCCCAAGATCGATGCGTCGCTGGCGCGTGTCGCAGCCGCTCGCGCGTCGGGCATGGACGCCTGGTTCGATGTGTACCCGTACGTGGCCTACGCGACCGGTCTCACCAATCTGTTTCCCGTGTGGGCGCGAGACGGCGGCACGCCGGCCTTTCTGGCTCGCCTCGACAGCGCGGCGACGTCGTCACGCATTCGTACGGAAGCACTGGGCAAGGTCGAACTGATCGGCGGGTGGGACAACGTCCAGATCTCCCGCGTGAGCGCCGCCGAGGATCGTGATGCAGAAGGCAAGCGGCTCGGTGCGTGGGCGCAGGCCCGTGGGGTCGATCCCTACGAAGCCGCCGTTGGGCTGCTCAGGCGCAACCGGGCCGATGTGGGGATGCTCGGCTTCGCGATGAGCGAAGAGAACCTCGACCGATTGCTGGCCCACGAATTTGGCATGGTGTGCTCCGATGGTGGTGCGTTCGCCATCGATGGTCCGACGCGTCGCGGCAGCCCGCATCCACGCGGCGCAGGGACTTTCCCGCGGGTGCTTGGGCGGTATGTGCGGGAGCGCAAGGCACTGAGCCTGGCCAGCGCCATCCACAAGATGTCGGCTCGGCCAGCGGCCAGAGTGCACCTGCGTGATCGGGGCACACTCGCGCCACGCATGGCGGGCGACCTGGTGGTATTCGACCCGTCCACCGTGGCCGATACGGCGACGTTCGCCAATCCCTTCCAGTACCCGGTCGGTATTCGGACCGTGGTGGTGAACGGACGAGTGGCCGTACGCGAGGGGCAGCATCTGGCGCCCGCGGGACAGGTGTTGCGCGCGACCTGAGCCGGAGAGGGCCGAACGCAGCACAGGCTGGGATAATCCCCTATGTTGAGGTGTGGCACGCTCCCGCGGTGCCCTGTTTCCCTCAACCCGATTTCTGACATGTTGCGCCATCCCGCCCTGGCCACCCTGTCGGTTTGCACGCTGCTTGTTCCGGTACTGGCCGGCGCACAGGCAGCGGCCACTGGCACCTCTCCCACGCGTCCCGCTGCCCCGCGCGCGGCTGCGCCCGCAGTCGCGAGAGCGCCTCGCGCCCCGATGATGGCATCGGTGGACACGGCACTCTTCCGCGGCCTCTCCTACCGCCTCGTGGGTCACTCGCGCGGTGGTCGCGTCACCACGGTGGCCGGCGTCGCGTCGCAGCCCCGCACGTTCTACATGGGCGTGGCCAGTGGTGGCCTCTGGCGCACGACGGACGCCGGTGAAAGCTGGGAACCCATCACCGACGGCAAGGTGCCGGTCGCGTCCATGGGATCGGTCATCGTCGCCGACAACGATCCCAACATCATTTGGCTGGGTACCGGTTCGGATGGCGTGCGCTCCAACGTCTCCACCGGGCGCGGCGTGTATCGCTCGAACGACGCCGGCAAGACCTGGGAGTTCAAGGGCCTCTACAACGCCGGTCAGATCGGCTCGATTCGCGCGCATCCCACCAACCCGGACATCGCGTGGGTCGCCGCCTACGGTGACATCTTCAAGCCCAACACCGAGCGCGGCATCTTCAAGACCGTCGACGGTGGCAAGACGTGGAAGAAGACGCTCTACGTGAGTGACAGCACGGGTGGCATGGATGTGGAGCTCCAGCCCGGCAATCCGAATGTCGTCTTCGCGTGGATGAACCGCATCGAGCGCAAGCCGTGGACCATCATCTCGGGCTCGCGCGAAGGTGGCTTCTACAAGAGCACCGATGGCGGCGAGACGTGGAAGAACATCCGCAACGGCCTGCCCACGGAGCTCATCGGCAAGGGCAACATCGCCGTGACGGCTGCCAATCCCAATCGCCTGTACGCGCTCGTGGAAGCGCTGCCGGGTGGTGGTCTGTATCGCAGCGATGATGCGGGCGAAAGCTGGCAGCTGGTGAACAGCACGCCGGGCCTCATCACGCGCCCATTCTACTACACCACGCTCAACGCCGACCCGACCAACGCCGACGTGGTATATGGCGGTGCGGAGACGCTGTACAAGACCACGGACGCCGGCAAGACGGTCACGCCGCTGCGCACGCCGCACGGGGACAACCACGACATGTGGATCAACCCCACCAACGGCAACACGATGGTGCAGGCCAATGACGGCGGGGCCAACGTGTCGTTCGATGGTGGCAAGACCTGGAGCTCGCAGGACGTGCAGCCGACGGCGGAGTTCTACGGGGTGTGGCTCGACAACGCCTTCCCGTACAACCTGTACATGGCGCAGCAGGACAACAGCACGTACATCGTGCCGAGCCAGAACAATCCGTTCAACATGTCGGCCGTGCGCACGGGGCCGGGCTGCGAAACGGGTCCGATCATCCCGCACCCCACCGATCGCAACATCATCTACGGCAACTGCAAGGGGCAGTTCGCGGTGCAAAACGTGGCCGCGGGTGTCACCAAGAACTACTGGATCGGCGCCCAGTCGCTGTATGGCAACGACGGTGGAGATCTCATCTACCGCATGCAGCGCACCACGCCGATGGCCATGTCGCCGCACGATCCCAAGGTCGTGTACTACGGTTCGCAGTATCTGCACCGCACGCGCGACGCCGGTGTGACGTGGCAGCGCATCTCGCCTGACCTCACGGCATTCCCGGAATGCTGTCAGGGCGGCAGCGGTTCGCCGATCACGCGCGACGTGACGGGTGAAGAGTTCTACAGCACGCTGTATGCGATCACGGAGTCTTCGCTCGAGAAGGGCGTGATCTGGACGGGCGCGAATGACGGCCCCTACTCTGTCACGCGTGACGATGGCAAGACGTGGTCGCGCGTCACGCCGAAGGACCTGCCGGAAGGCGGCCGTGTGGCGTGGATCGACGCGTCGCCGCACCGTCGTGGCTCGGCGTACTTCGCCACCTATCGCTACCTGCTCGGCGACTACAAGCCGTACATCTATCGTACCGACGACTACGGAAAAACGTGGAAGCGCCTCACGGACGGCACCAACGGTATCCCGGCCGATGCACCCACGCGTGTGGTGCGCGAAGACCCGGTGCGTGAAGGCCTGCTGTATGCCGGCACCGAGTTCGGGTTGTATGTGTCGTTCGACAACGGTGGTCACTGGCAGCCGTTCAACCTGAACATGCCGATCGTGCCAATCAACGACATTCGTGTGCACAACGACGATATCGTGATTGCCACACAGGGTCGTGCCGCATGGATTCTCGACAACATCAGTGCGTTGCGGCAGATCACGCCGACCACGGCCAGTGCACCGGTGACGGTGTTCCGTCCACGTGATGGCTATCGCACCAATGTCGGTCAGTCCATCCTTGGTCCGACGATCGACTACTATCTGCCGTCCGCACCAAGCGACACGGTGCGCATCGAGATTCTGGACGCCGCCGGTAAGGTGGTGAACAGCTTCAAGAGCGGTGTCGTGCCGCCGGCTCCGCCGCGTCGTCGCGCTGCGGACGACGATGATCCGGAAGCCGCCATGGCGGTTGGTCGCCCAGGTGCGGCCGCTGCTGGTCCCACGCTCAACCTCGTGCCCAAGCAGGCGGGCATGAACCGCTTCGTGTGGAACGTGCAGCACCAGAACACGCTGGGGGCGCCGCCGGCGCAGTACACCGCGCGCGTCACCGTAGGTGGAACGACCACGACGGTGCCGCTGCGCGTACGCATCGACCCGCGACTGGCGATGGACGGTACCACCGAGGCGGACCTGCAGGCGCAGTTCGCACACAATGTGCGCATGCGCGAGATGACGCAGGAGATCAACGCCGTCACGACACGCATTCGCGGTGCGGAACAGCGATTCCGCGGCGCCACGGGGGCCGCCGCCGATACGCTGGCCAAGGTGCGCAAGGTGGCCGACATGGTGAACACGCAGCCCATCCGCTATGGCAAGCCGGGGCTGCAGGCGCACATCACGTACCTGGCGGGCATGACTGTCCGGGCCGATCAAAAGATCGGCAAGGATGCAACGGATCGGTACACGGTGCTGCTCAAGGAGCTGCAGACCGTGAAGCGCGATCTGGACGCCGCGCTGGGACCGGAGATTCGTCCCTGAGTTAGGAGTATTGCCGGGACGGGCCGTCCGATCTTGCCGATTGGCGGAACTCGTTCAGGGCGGTATGGTACACACCGGGCGGTGGCCAATTGGTCACCGCCCGATTGTTTCCTACCTCTCTCCTGAGTCCCGCCATGACCGTTTCCCGTCTGATGACGCGCGGCGCCGGTGCGCTGGTCGCTCTGTCGCTCTTTTCGTTCTCCGCATCCGCCCAGGGTGCCGCGAGTCACGCTGCCCCGGCGGCGCAGGCGCCTGCTTCGCCGCGTGATTCCCTGTCCGCCAAGATCGGCACCGCCGACATCAAGGTGAACTACGGCCGCCCGTCCAAGCGTGGCCGCACCATCTTCAACGGCCTCTCCGACATGAAGTGGGGCATGGTGTGGCGCACGGGCGCCAACGAAGCCACCCACCTGACCACCAACAAGACGCTGTCGTTCGGTGGCAAGGACGTGCCGGCCGGTACGTACACGCTGTTCACGCTGCTCCAGGAGAACCTCAAGTGGGAGCTCATCGTGAACAAGCAGACGAAGCAGTGGGGCACCGCCTATGACGCCAAGCAGGATCTTGTGCGCATCCCGATGACGGTCACGAGCAACAACGCGGTCGTCGAGAAGATGGAGATCCAGGTGAAGCCGGCCGGCAACGGCGGCGAGATCGTCGTGATGTGGGACAACTACAAGGCCGTCGCGCCGTTCACGGTCAAGTAAGTTCGCCGCAGCATGCACACGGGGGCGATGTCATGACGACATCGCCCCCGTGTTGCATTTGCAGGTGTTGCGCCGCGCGTTCAGCCGCGTGACCGCCCCATGCTCTCACGCAGTTGGCGTGTGCCCGTGCGACTCGCCAGGATGCGATCACCGCTTTGCATCACCACCGCCCAGCGGCCCGCATCGGCGGGGAGCATGGCCCGCACGTGATCGAGGTTCACGGCATGTGAGCGGTGCACACGCACGAACCGGCCGGCATCGAGGCGACGCAGCAGTTCGCTGAGTGGTACGGTGAGCAGGTGCCGCCGACCGCCAACGACCAGCACGACGTAGTCGTCGTCGGCTTCGAGGCGCTCGATCTGATCCACTGCCACCGGCAGCACCTGCCCACGCTCACGCACGTACACGTGGCGCAGTGGCTGGTCGTCGGCGGCCTGCTCCTGGAGAGCCCGCACCCGTTGCAGCAGCCCCGCATCACGGGCCTCGTCCGATGATGGCGAGTGCGACTGGTTCCTTGAAATGAGGCGCGCGACCGCCCGGTCGAAGCGCTCGCGGGTGAATGGCTTCACCAGATAGTCTGCGGCACCCAGCTCAAACGCGTGCACCGCATGCGAGTCGTACGCGGTAGTGAACACCACCTGCGGTTGATGCGTGGCGCGCTGCAGGACCGCCAACCCATCGAGTTCCGGGAGCTGGATGTCCAGGAACAGCACATCGGGTGTGAGCTCGGCCAGGCGGGCCAACGCGTCGCGCCCGTTGGCCGCTTCTCCCACCAGCTGCAGCGTCATCGTGCCCTGCACGAGATCGCGCAGGTGGATGCGCGCCAGCGGCTCATCTTCGACGATGAGCGTGCGCAACGGACGCGCGGGGGCTTCAGGCTGGGACATGCACCGTGACCGTGAACCCGCTCGCGCCGTGCGACGCGTCGACACGGGCCCGCACACCATACAGCAAGCGCAGACGGCGTCGCAGCGCGTCGAGACCCACACCCGTGCTGCTCGAAGGCGCAGCCGCCGGTGGTCCGTCATCGGCGACGGTGAGCACCAGGGATTCCGCCTCGAACCGTGCCGACACAGCGATATGGCCACCGTCCGCGCGCGGTGCGATGGCATGACGGATGGCGTTCTCCACGATGGGCTGCACCGTGAGACTGGGCACTACGAAGTCGAGTGCGTCCTCTTCGATATCGATGGTCACACGCAAGCGGTCACCATACCGCAGCGATTCCAGCGCGAGGTAGGTGCGCACAAGATGCACCTCATCGGCCAACTGCACCTGCTCACGCGCCCCTCGCTTGCTGTCGAGCACATAGCGCAGCAGATCGGACAACTGCCCGAGCGCCATCTCGGTACGGGCGGGGTCGAGTCGCGCCAGCGCCATCAGCGAGTGCAGGGTGTTGAACAGAAAATGAGGATCGAGACGCCCCCGTAGCGCTTCCAGTTCGGCGCGCACGCGCAACGCGTCGGCTTCGTGGCGCTGCGCCTCCATCTCCTGGGAACGTCGCGACGCCACACCCATCCAGGTCAGACCGGCCACAACAGCGTAGAGCACCACCCCGTTGAATCCCTGCCAGCCAATCCAGCTCGACGACACCACGAACACGCGATTCCAGCTGCGCAGGTCCAGCCACATCATCACGAGAATGAGGCCGGCCCACACGCCTGCGTAGAGCGCTGCGCCGGCCACATGTCGAATGGCAAAGGCGAACGAAAGTGGAGTCGGCCATGGGTCACGCTGGGCGTACTCGCGCACCGCGAGGCCGAGCAACGCGCCGAGGCCCACGGTGCGCACACTCGCGAGAATGGCCACGCTGGTGGGGAGACCAGCCGTATAGGCCACCAGCAGGGCATACAGCAACACGAATGGGCACCAGGCTGCCAGGTACAGCAGCAGGCTGCGGACCTGTCGTGTCGTCGCTCCCCAGTCGTGCATCAGGACACCTCGCGCGTCACCGTGTCACTGCGTCAGCGCACTGCCGGCAGCAGCACGTACTTCACCCACCCGTATTCCGGCTCCAGTTCCAGTGCGCGTTCGTACGCCGCCTTGGCTGACGCCGTGCGTCCCGCCTCCTTCTCCCACTGGCCGTGCCAGGCCAGGGCCTCGGCATACCCCCATGACGGAAAGGCGGGGGCCGGAGTGTCAGTGGCGAACGCGGCCAGGGCCCGCTGCATGGCTGCACGGGCTTTGGCCTTGCCGCCACCGAACATGGACGGCTTGAACCAGGCGCCAATGGCGTCGAGCAGGAGCATGCGGGGATTGTCCTTGTCCAGCTGACGCGCCTTGTCGACCGCGTCGTTGGCCTGTGGCCCGAGTCGCATCCCCTTGATCATGTTGCCGCCGATGAGCTGACCAAGACAGCTCGCCCGCAGCGCATGGGACTCGGCGATAGGCTGCGCCGCGATGGAGCGGTCGAGCCACTTCACGGCGTCTTCGTACTGCGCACGGGCTGCGTCGGGTTGCTTGCGCACGCCCGCCATCTGTCCGAGGCGGTAGGCCGCGTACCCGCGATAGTGCGTCAACAGAAAGTGATCGGGAAAAGCGCTGAGCGCACGCTCGGTGATGGCAATGCCTTGCAGCACCTGCGCCGTGTCATTGCGTATCACGCCATGCTCGATCACCCGTCGCGCCGAGTCCGCCCAGCGCAGGGCACCGTTCAGTGCCGGCACTCCCGTTGCCTGAGCTGTCTGCATGGCTTGTGCCGAAGCCCGCGGGCTCACGACGCACAACGTGGCCACGACCAGAAGCGGCGCGAGCACAAACGATCGATGGTTTGCCATGGAAGAGCTCACAGGAGAAGGGTAGTGCCAATGAACACCGAGCGGTTGAACGGCGCGCGCACGGGGAAGCGGGTGGTGAAATCGTCGGACCAGCGGTAACGCATGATGTTTTCCCGGCCCAGCACATTCGACACGCTGCCCCACAGCACCAGGCCGCGCCGTTCGCCCAGCGCGCGATACCAGCTTGCGGAGACATCGTAGCGCAGATAGGCGGGCATGCGTTCGCCGAACGGGTCACCAAAGACGGGCGTCCACGTGCCGTCTGTCCTCGTTGCGCCAGTGACATCGGTGAACGGTCGCCCCGTCGCGTAGCGCATGGCGGTGCCCAGCGTGAGACTGCGAAACACATGCTCGCCGATCCAGGTGGCCGAATGACTGATGTCGGCCAGCGACGCGGCCATGCGTCCGGTTTGCGGGTCTGTGCGACGCGAACGGACATGGCTGTAGGTGAGGCGCATCGACGAGGCCTGGGCGAGTCGCCACCTCCACATGACGTCCACACCACGCGCCTGACCCGTGCCGTTTCCCACGGGCTCCTGACGCTCGGCGAACTGCCACAGCGACGTGTATCGCTTGTCGAAGTACTCCACGCGAAGTCCCAGTGTGTCCGCGCCCCATTGCACACCGCCGATGAATTGCTGCACGCGCATCGGGGCAAAGGCACTCGCCGGCAAGGCGCGTCGATAGGTGGGTTCGGCGACCTGATGGTAGATCCCCCACGCCGAGGTGAG
>NZ_DASWXE010000166.1:0-18602 GCF_036405635.1 Gemmatimonas sp.
AAGTGCAGGCGCACGCGGTTGCCCCACGTCGCACGGCGCACGCGATACGCAGCAGCCAACTGATCGAGCAGCACATCGTCGGAGGCGTTGAGCACTGCATGCGCTTCTTCGCGCGTCAGTACTTCACCAGCCAGGGAGCGATCGGCGAGTCGCTGCCAGTCGTAGGAACGATCGGTCATCGGAAGAGTCGGTCAGTCGACAAACAGAAAAGAAGCGCGCGTCACCCTAGGTGACGGCACGCGGCAGGAGCGGATCGAGCCCCGATGTCGCGGCCGCATCGGCCAGCGCCTCGGAATCCTCAACCTGCGCCACCCACGGAAACTGAAACAGGGGAACCCGCGGCAACAGCTGCCCCAGCGCCGCAAAGTTCGTGGCGCGGGCCTCGTCGGTGTCCGGAACGGTGCCAGCCGGTGACGAAGGCGGGGTGAGCGCCGACAGTACGACCCCACGGACCGTGACGCCAGCCCGTTCGAGCGCCTGCACCGTCAGCAAGGTGTGATTGAGCACCCCAAGCCGGTTGCCCGCCACCACCACCACCTCGGCATCCCAGCGCCGGAACAGGTCCAGATAGCTGGTGTGCGCGTCGAGAGGTACCAGCAGGCCACCAGCGCCTTCCACGACCAACAGCTCGCGCCCCCGCTCCAGCGAGGTCCGGCATGTATCCAGGTGCTCGAGCTGCACGGGACGACCCTCGCGTGCAGCCGCCACCATCGGCGCCACCGGTTCCGTGTACACGTAGGGCCGTACCAACTCGATCGCATCCGTCGTGCCAGCAGCCAGCATGAGGCGCTCGGCGTCCGATCGGGGGGCGGGGGCGTGCCCGGTGGACGGGCGGGCATCGATGCCACTTTCCACCGGCTTCATCACCGCCACCGCCAGGCCCAGCTGCCGCGCACGGGCCGCCAAGGCGCACGCCACCACCGTCTTGCCGACGCCAGTATCTGTGCCCGTGATGCCCAGGCGCAGCAGGGGGCTCATGTCGCGGCTGCGCGGTCAGTCATCGAACGGACCACCGGTGCCGATCGGGCCTGCACGCTCACCATCGAGGAAGCGCTTGAGCACTGTGTACACCGCATCGATCTCCCGATCGGTGGTGCAGTACGGCGGCAGGCAGTATGCCACGTTGCCAAGAGGCCTGAGCAGGATCCCCTGCTGCAACGAGAACGCCGCCAGCTCGCGCCCGATGTCGCTCAGGTAGCCGTCACCCGCTTCGAGTTCCACTGCGGCGACCGTGCCGATCTGCCGCACGGCCCGCACTCCCTTCGCGCCCTGGAGCTCGGCGAGGTGCCGCATGTGCGCCACTTCGATGCGCACGCGCTCGTCCTCACACTCTTCATCAAAGAGTTGCAGCGATGCGAGCGCCGCCGCACAGGCTATGGGGTTGGCCGTGTACGAGTGGCCGTGAAAGAATGTCTTGCGACGATCGGTGCTGCTGAATGCGTCGAAGATGTCTTCGGTGGCAGCGGTAGCCCCCAGCGGCAGCAGGCCACCGGTGAGCCCCTTGGACATGCACAGCAGGTCGGGGCGCACATCGGCGCGGTCACACGCGAACATCGGCCCCGTGCGTCCGAAGCCCGTGAGCACTTCATCGGCAATCAGGTGCACGCCGGCCGCACTCGTGCGCTCGCGGATACCCTGCAGCACCGATTCATCCCATACGCGCATGCCACCGGCACCAAGCAACAACGGCTCCACAATCACCGCCGCCAGCTCGTTGCCACGCTCGGCGATCAGCGCGTCCAGCGCCGCCAGCGTGTCGCCTTCAGAGGGATCGGGCAGGCGGGCCACATCGAACAGCAGCGGTTCGTACATGTTGGTGAACACGCTGCGCGCGCCCGCGGCCATCGCACCGAACGTGTCGCCGTGATAGGCGTGATCGAGTGCCGCAATCAGACGGCGCGACTGGCCACGGTTGGCGAATGACTGCACCGACAGCTTGATCGCCACTTCCACCGCGGTCGAACCATCGTCCGAGTAGAAGATGCGTGTGAGACCACGTGGCAGGCGTCCCACCAGTTCCGCCGCGAGCGCGGTGGCCGGTTCGTGCGTGAAGCCCGCGAAAATCACCTGATCCAGCGTGGCGGCCTGCTCGGCGATGGCCTGCACGATCTCGGGCTGGCAATGTCCGTGCGTGGTCACCCACCACGACGAAATCGCGTCGAGCAGCGGCTGCCCATTGATGTCGTACAGCCAGCTGCCCTTTGCACGGGCAATGGGCACCGGCAACGGCGCCTGATGATGCTGCGTGTACGGATGCCAGACGTGTGCGGTGTCGTGCAGCAGGATGTGCTGGCGCTGCAGCTCGGACGGCTCCGCGGGCTCCTCCGCATCGTCTTCGTCGGCGAACGAAACGCCAGGCGCCGCGTCCATGCCGAGTGCCTCGTTGTCGTAGTCCTCGACGTTCATGTCGTCGAGGTCGAAGTCGTCATCCTGGTTGTCGAACGCGTTCATCGGGACCGCAGCACATCGAGAAGGTTGGCGGCGAGTGCATCGACGAGTTCCATCGCATGCACGGCCGAAAGAGAGATGCGAAGCCGCGACGTACCAGCCGGAACCGTGGGCGGACGCACACCGCCCACCAGAAAGCCGCGACGCCGAAGTGCCGCCACCGTTTCCATCGTGCGCACCGGATCGCCGATGTGCACCGGCACCACATGGCCATCACTCTCGCCGGGCACGTCGAGTCCCGCACCACGCAGGCGCAGTCTCAGACGCCGTGCCCGTTCGCGCACCGCATCCCGTCGCCAGCTTTCCACCTGCGCAAGACGCAGCGCCTCGAGTGTGGCGGCAGCCATGGCTGGGGGGGTGCCGGTGGTGAAGATGAACGAGCGGGAGCAGCTCACCAGCAACTCCACCAGCTCCTGCGATCCGCCCACATACGCGCCAACGGTTCCCAGTGCCTTGCCGAGTGTGCCCACGACCACGTCCACCTGGCCACTCACGCCAAAGTGTTCGAGCGTACCCGCGCCGGTCGCGCCCAATACCCCCGTGCCATGGGCATCGTCCACATACGTCCACGCCTGATGGCGGCGCGCGAGGGGCACCAGTTGGTCGAGCGGAAAGAGGTCGCCGTCCATGGAGAATACGCCCTCCACCACAATCAGTGCACGGCGGAACTGATGGCGCTCTGCTTCCAGCATCGCGGCCAATGCGGCCACGTCGTTGTGCGGAAAGATGCGCACCGTGGCGCGCGACAGGCGGCACCCATCGATCAGCGACGCGTGATTCAGCGCGTCGGAGTAGATCACATCACCACGGGCCACGAGCGCCGCGATGGCACCCACGTTGGCCATGTAACCCGACGGGTACAGCAGCGTGAAGTCCACCCGCTTGAGGCGGGCCAGTGTGTGCTCGAGCGTTTCGTGAATCGGGTGATTGCCCGAAATGAGACGCGCCGCCGCAGCGCCGGTGCCCTCCGCTTGCAGTACCGCCCATGCCGCACGCGCCACCCGCGGATCGGCCGCGAGTCCGAGGTAGTCGTTAGAGGCGAAATCCGCGACGCGTTCGTTGTTGAACAGCACGGTACCCGCGCGCCGCTGGTGCACCTGACGAAGGGCACGCTTGAGCCCCGCGGCTTCGAGGGCGCGCAGCTCTTCATCGAGTGCCGCGTTCATGGTGGACGGCGGCAACTGCTTCTGCATGTCGTTCACGGACGGCTCACTGGATGACGAACGTGAGCTGCTTGACCGAGGGATGTGCCGAACACATGCCACCGAACGTACCGGGAGGCACCCGGTACTCGGTGCTGCTGCCGGCAGGAACCGTGAACATCGCGAGCTGATGCTTCACCGTGTCGTCGTTCACCACACGAATGGTGCGCCGCGCACCACTGCCGCCCACAAACACCGTGTCGCTCAATGGAGTAGAGCGCCCATAGGCGTTGGTCACCTCGGCGATGCCACCGCGCCGCACGCGAATCAGCGTATCGGGCCTCGGCCAGGTGAGCCACACAATCACCGCTGTCAGCACCACCAGTCCTGCCACACCGCCTGCACGTGCCGGGTTCATGGCACGCGCACCGGAATCGTGAGTGGCACCAGGTCGCCCGTGGCGAGTTGCACCACGAGCGGGACACGATCACCGGCCTTGAGTGCGCTGTGGAGGCCAATCAGCATCACGTGCAATCCACCCGGCGCCATCACCAGCGAGTCGCCCGGCGCGATCACGATCGATGGACGCGCCGACATGTGTGCCATGCCGTCGTGATGGGATGTCTCGTGAATCTCCACCGCATCGGCCGACGCACTGGCCGCCCCGACGATCTCCACCGGCGTGCTGTTGCCGTTCACCAGCGTGATGTAGGCCCCACCCGTGGCCGCCGAATCGGCAATGCGGGCCCACGCATCACGCACCGTGATGCCATGGATGGTCTCCGCCGCGACCGGTGCGGCGGACGGTGCTGCTGCCGTATCCGTGGTCGCATCGCCGGACGCGCGGTCCTGGATGGTGCACCCGATGATGCCGGTGAGCAGGGTGATGAAGGCCACCGCGCGCACCTGCGCCGGGCCGATGTGCTGAAGAGAACGCATGGCGCCTAGAGAATGCGATCGAGGTCGGCGGCCAGCGCCTCCCACGTTGTACCGAACGGATAGAGCGCCACCAGGCGTCCCTGGTCGTTCACCAGAAATACCTGCGACGAATGACTGACCATGTAGCCGTTGGCGCTCGGCGTTTCATCGCGCGCCGCCGCCACACCAAAGGCTTCCATGATTTTGGCCGTGGTGGGGCCATCCCCCGAGACACCCACAAAGCTGGCGTCGTACTGCCTGGCGTAACGTTCAGCGACGGCCGGTGTGTCGCGGTCGGGGTCGACGCTCACGAACACATACCGCACGCGATCAGCCTTGGCGCCGAGCTGTGCCCGCACCCGCTTCCAGTCGGCGAGCGTGGTGGGGCAGACGTCGGGGCAGTGCGTGTAGCCGAAGAACAGCACCATCGGACGCCCCGCCTCGGGCTTGGTGCTGTACGTCGACCCGGCGGCCTGCATGAACTCGAACGCCGGCATGTCCCGTGGCGGATCGATGGACACACCTTTGAACCCGCCGCTGTCGCACGCGGCGAGGACCAGTGCGCCGATACAGAGGAGTCGACGTCCGAGTCGCCGCGCGGGGGCGCTCAGTCGGCCGCGCATCGCGCGCACAAACCGTACAGCACCACTTCATGGCTTTCCAAACGGAATCCTGCCGGCGCCAGGTCACGCAGATCACCGGGGCAACCATGAATCTCGAACACGCGCGCGCAGGTACGACACCGGAAATGGTGATGATGCGCGCTGCCCGACCGCTCGTAGCGGGGCGGCTCACCTGGCAACTCCACCGGCACCAGCCACCCGCTCTCCACGAGCGAATTGATGGTGCGGTACACCGTCGCGATGCCCAGCTTCGCGTGACGCGACCGGCCTGCTTCGAGCACCTCGTTCGGTCCGAGTGGACGCGAGATCTCCTCGAACACCTGCCGGATGGCATCCCGCTGCTTCGTGTTGCGTTCCATTCAGGAAATATGGTGCCGGACCACCTCGATCATAGTGGCGTCAGGCTGGACCGATCTCTTGATTTCCGGCCATGAGCCTCACCCCGAAATCCGCGGTCGCCTCCCAGCCGCTGGCGGCCTCCTGGAAGCGTTGGCTGCTCGTGTCCGTGGCGGCCATTGTCGTCGCGCACCTGCTCGACCCGTTCGCCTGGCAGTGGCGCATGGCGACGGTATACGAGAAGGACTGGGGACGCCTGCTGCGCATCATGGGATTCCTGCCCACCTGGGGGCTCCTGGCGCTCGCGTGGTGGCTGCAGCAGGAGGAGCCGGTTTCGCGGCGGCACGGCGCGCTCCTGCTCGTACTCGGTCCAGCCGCCGGCGGTATCGTGGCTGAGCTGCTCAAGCTACTGGTGCGCCGGCTGCGACCGGCTGATGACACGTTTGGCTACGTGTTCCGGTCTTTCGCCGAAGGCCCGTTTTCCAATCGTGGGATGGGCATGCCCAGCTCTCACACGTTGGTGGCGTTCGCCGGGGCGTTTGCGCTGGCGAGGCTGTTCCCGCGCGCACAGTGGGTGTTCTACGCTCTCGCGGCCGGATGTGCGATCACCCGCATCCTCTCCCACGCGCACTATCTGAGCGACACGGTCGTGGCAGCATGTCTGGCATGGATCGTGGTGACGCTCATCGATCGCTGGCTCACGCCGCCTGCACAGGCTGAGGCCATCTAGCGTTCGCGGAAGGGCAGGATGCGATCTGCATCCATCTGGAAACCCGCCGAGCCGTATGGTGACTCGAAACTGATCACCCGCAGCACGCCCTCCACCCACACCGGGGCCCACCAGGAGAGCGATGTCACGCCCCGCATCTTCACGTAGACCAACTGATTCGGTGGTGGAGGCGGCATGTGCACGCAGGCGCCGAAGTAGGGCACCAACAAAAACTCCTTGGCCCGGTCCTGAAAATCCTCGAGCGGCACAATGAATCCGGGCAGTCGCACGCGACGCCCCACCAGCTTCCGCAGCGAATCGCCTGGTGCGCCGGTTCGCGGGTCCAGCGTCCGGAGCAGGCGCCAGTCGATAGTGACCACGTCATCGGGGGCGGCACCGGAATCGGCTGGCGGCGTCGTCAGGCTCGCCTCCACCGTGTCCGGGACCGGCTTCGGTTGGACACCGCACATGGCCGCGGCAACGACCATGGTGAGTGCCGGGAGCAGGCGAAATCGGGGCATGACATGGATTTAATGCTATTGATAACGCAAACGCAATAGATAGGTGAGGTTGTATTCATGCGTCTTTGCGGTGAGAGTTCAACATGATCCCCTTGGTCCTGCTGGCCGGATTTCTGGGTGCCGGGAAGACGCGCTTTCTCACCGAGTTGGTTCCGGCGCTGGCCGCCGGTGGGACTCGGGTGCGTATCGTGTTGAACGACTTCCGCGATGCCCGGATCGATGCGTCCCGTTTGGGGGAGCTCAGTGCCCTCGTCACACCGCTCAATGGCGAGTGTGTCTGCTGCGGTTCGCTGCGCGAGCTGCTCAACGTGCTGTATCAGGTTCCGCCCGACCCGGGCAGCGTGATGTGCATCGAGGCCAATGGCGCCACGGAAACGGACGAACTGCTGGCGCACCTGACATCGGACGCCCGCCTGAAGCAGTTCACCCTGCCGCTGCAGCTGACGGTGATCGATGCCACGCGCTGGCAGAAGCGGTGGTGGCACAATGGCCTCGAGCGCGCGCAGGTGAGCACCGCCACCCACGTGCACCTCAATTGGACAGCCAGGGTGGGCGCCGACCGTCAGGCCCTGGTGCGCGGCGCGCTGCAGGAGCTCAACCCGCGAGCCGATGTGGTCACCGGTGCAGAGTTCGGGACATGGCTCAATGCGCTCACCCAGCGGGTGGCCGGCAGCACCCATCGCGACGTCTCGGAGGCCGTGGCGCTTCCGCGCAGCGGGGTGGCCCACGCGCATGCCCATCCCTTTGGGGCTGCCTCCCTGCTCATGCCCCAGATCGTGGACCGGGATGCCTTCCGCCGGTTCGTCCACGAGCTCCCCGAACCGGTGGTGCGGGCCAAGGGACTGGTCCGATTCACGGATGCGCCGGACAAGGTCTATGTCTGGAACAAGCTGCCGGGCCGGAAGGGGCTGCGGCTCGATCATTCCAAGCCCCACGCCGACGCCCAGGCAACCGCCGTGTTCATCGGTGTTGGACTTCCCGTGACCGTGCTCGCCGAGCAGCTGGCAGCGCTGGGCTGACTGGTTTGTGGGGGCAGGGCTTGAATTTCTGTTAATGATATGACATTATCACAACTGAGTCACTGACGCACCCAAGTCGTCCGCGGCATCGCGGCACGCACGGGTATCGAAAGTGCATTTGCAAGTAGCTTCCGTGGGAGACTATCGTTCCGTGATGTCAGTCAGCGCGCTGTTGCCCGCCAGTCTTGGCGCGCTCGTCATCGGCCCACTCCTCAGCCGGTTTGCCCGGTCCCGGCCGCCGGTCATCGCCTTCGTCGATGGCTTCATCGTCGTGTCCATCGGCGGTCTGGTGCTGCTCGACGTGGTGCCCCATGCCCTCGAGCACCGCGATGTGATCGCGATGCTCTGCATGGCCCTCGGCTATCTCGTGCCCGGTATGGCGGAGAAGCTGCTGCGCTACGGGGTGCGCCAGACACATTCCGCCATCCTCACGCTCGCCCTGCTGGGTGTGGCCGTGCACTCCGTGCTTGATGGCAGCGCACTCGCACAGTCGCAAACACAACCCGGTAGTCTGCTTGGCTACGGGGTATTGCTGCACCAGATCCCCGTGGGACTCACCGTATGGTGGGTGCTGCGCGACCGTGCGCGCGTGGTGTCGTGGCTGGTGTTGTCGATGATGGCCATCATGACGGTTGCCGGCTACGTGGCCGAACCAACGGTCCTCGCATGGCTGCCCGATCGCGCCGCGCTGTGGTTCGAGGCATTGGTGGGCGGATCGTTGCTGCACGTCATCGGTCATGCGACGCATGAACACGATGATGACGAAGGCCATCAGCATGGGCATGGCCACGATCATGCCGATACCCATGCCCATGCACATACCCCGGCACACGGGGGCGCTCATGCTCATGCGCATACACACGCCCATGAGCATGAGCATCAACATGAGCACACCGCGCCATCGGGGCCCGCCACGTCGATGACACGGGCCAGCGGTGCGGGCTCGCTGCTCGGACTGGCCGTCCTGGCCGCACTGCAATTGCTGGGTGGACGCGACCACGACGAACACGCCGTTGGTATTGCCGACGCACTGTGGGAGTTCACGGTGGCCAGTGCGCCGGCCGTGTTGTTCGCCTACGGTGCCATCGCCGTGCTCGACATGTTCCGTGCCACCCGTGGGTGGACATCACTGACATTCGGTATGCGTGGCGATGCCACGCGCACGGCGGCATTGCCACATCGCACCAGCAATGGCGCGCTTTCACTCGAAGCCGCGCTGCTCTCCGTGCCGCTGCTTGGCGTGGCGCTGGCACTGGTTCGTCTTGCCGCGGCGCAGTTGCTGTCGGTGCTCGTGTTGCGCGCCGGCGTGAGCACCGGCAATGCCTCACCCGACACACCAGAGCCGGGTTACGCCTGGCGTGATGCGATCGAACAGTCGGCACCGTGGATCATCCTTGGTCTGATGATGGCTGCGGTGCTTGCGCCGGTATTGCCGCAGTCGTGGATCACCCGACTGCCGCAGGGTGTCGACGTGTTGTTGCTGGCGGTGTTGGGCAGTCTGGTGTGCATGCATGCCGCGGCGCTGGTGCCGATCGGTGCGGTGCTGTTGGCCTCTGGTGTCTCACCGGGCGCGGTCATCGCGCTGCTGCTGCTGGCACCATTGCCGCATCTGCGCGCGCATCTCGCCACGCGTGGAGCTGATGGAGCGGCGACAGGTGTGCGTTTGTACGCCACGACATTGGCTATCGCTGTGGGCGTGGGACTGGCGCTCAATGTGGCCGATGGCACGTTGCGCATCGGCGCCTGGACGGGATTCCATGGAGCGCCGGAGAACGGTGTCGCTCTGTCTGCCGGCGCCCTGATGGTGTTGCTCTATGTGTGGGTGCTCGCGCGTCGCGGGATTCGCGGCTTTCTCGAGCCACTGCGTCAGGGCACGAGCTGACCGCGATCGCGGCTGATGGTGGCGCCGGATTGCGCGGTGTCCGACACCAGCTGCACGGCTACACGATCGATGCCGGGAAACGCCGCGCTGATCCCGAACCGCACGGGCTTGCCCTGCGGTGCGACACGGCACGCGATCTGATAGGTGGCCACGACCTCGCCGTGCGCACCGGGTTTGGTGTCCATGCGCACGTCACGCGCCGAGATGGTGCAGCCGAGTGCGGGGTCGAATCGAATGAGCTGGGCGCCGCTCGCTCGCAGGCGGCCGAAGGCCTTGGCCTGCACATCCCGTTCGCTCGCCGTGCGTGGGGCATGCTCGAAACCGAACACGTCATCGCCGGCAGCGCGCAGCTCGGCCTGTCCGGTCTTGCCTTCCACGCCGAGCATGAGGCGTGCCTGTCCATGAACGTGCTGCCAGGCATGTGAGCTGGCGCCAGCCGGTGCCGGGGCAAAGGCGGATGCGATGGCGACAGCGGCAGACATGCCGGCCAGCATGGCCATGGGTGGACGCCGCCTGGCGGGCTGCGGTTGAGGTGGGGGCACGAGGCCATGGCGGGTGCGGCGGGCGAGCAGCGGGGCGTGGAGCAGGCGGGTGACCATGGGGCCTCCGTGGTGATTAATCGTTATTGCGCTTGCATTATCATACGTTGAGGGCAAGTCGATTGTTGGCTGGGCGCCGACCGATTCGATCGCAATTGACACTTTGTCCGGGTTGTCCGTACGATACGGGTATGCGTCCGGCACGAGCGCGTTGGGCAGGTTTCCTGCTGACTCTGGTGTGGATGGCAGCGCGTCTCGTGCTGCCACTGCAGCCGACGTGCCCGCATCACGCGCTGGCGGCTCATGAGAGTGTGGCCGAGCGAGGTGCCCCTCATCAGGCTTCGGCCACCGGTGGCGCGGCAGCGAATGAGGCGGCAGCGAACGCCGCAGGGGCCGGATTGGACGCCGCCTCGGACAACGGGCACCACGGCCATGGGTCGGGTGCGGCCACGGATGGTGTTGCCGGTGGACATGGCCCGGTCGACAGCACCGGCGCTCCGAAATGTGAATGCGCCGCCCACTGTTGTGCGGCGTCGACGTTGCAGATCGCGCTGGCCCCGCTGGTCGCCTATGTGGCGATGGTTGAGGCACCCGAAGTGGTGCCCATCAGCTGGTCGAGTAAGCGCATACCGTTGCGGCTCGATGTCTCCCAGCCGCCGGCCACCGCGCCGCCAGCACTGACGGCCTGACGCTGTCTGCTGCGCGTGCTGACCGGGCCATCAGGCCCTGTGCGCGCCACACACACACACAACCGATCCATAGTCACCGCTCACGCAAAGGCTCGATGCTGCGTGACCGGTTTGCGTGATGCCGATGGGCTGCCTCCGCGCCGCCCGGTCCCGTGTCCATTCCCGAGGTCTTCATGTCGCTCGTTGTCATGGCTGCCGCCCTGTTTGCGGCCGCGCCGTCCGTCACACCATCCGCAGATTCTCTCACCCCCATCACCATTCGCATGCAGGCGATGGTGGGCAACACCCCGTTCCAGTGTGGCAAGGAATACCCCGGCATTGGCACCAGTGGTGCGACCATCACGGCCAGTGACTTCCGCTTCTATGTGCACAACGTCCGACTGGTGACGGCGCGTGGTGACACCGTACGCGCGGCCATGGCACCGCAGTCGCCGTGGCAGGATCGCGAGATCGCCCTCGTCGATTTCGAGAATGGTGCTGCCACCTGCGCCAACGGCACGCCCGAAATGCACCCCGAGTTCACGGTCCTGGCTCCGGCCGGCGACTATCAGGGCGTCGCCTTCACAGTGGGGGTGCCCTTTGCGCGCAATCACTCCGACATGGCCACTCAGGGGCCGCCGCTCTCGCTGTCGCGTCTGTTCTGGTCGTGGAACGCGGGCTACAAGTTTCTGCGGGTCGACATGCGCGCCACACGCCCCGACTCCGCCGCCACCGCATGGGTGATCCATCTCGGCAGCACCGGTTGCACGGGGGCACCGGGCGCCAAGGCGCCCACGTCGTGCACGCACGGCAATCGCCCAGAGATCGCACTCAGCGGCTTCAACCCCACACGTGACGTGATTGTCGCCGACCTCGGCGCGCTGCTGTCGCGCAGCGATGTTCGTCGTAATCAGCCGCAGACGGCGATGGGGTGCATGGCTGCCCCCAACGATGCGGATTGCGGTGGGCTCTTTGCCTCACTCGGATTGACGCACCCGAACACCACCGGCGCCGATACGCCGAAGTTTTTCCGCGTCGAACGGGCAACGGCGACCAGTTCTTCACGCTGATTCCGATGTCCTTTCCTCGTCCCGGCGTCATCGGACTCACGGTCGTGGCTGGGTTGGCGATCGCTGCGTCAGCGGCTCTGCCTCCGGATGGCGCGCGCCTCGATGCACAGCCACCCGCGAAGACCACGGCAAAGGCGCCAGCCAAGGCTACCGCCGCGAGCAAGGCTGCATATCGATGGCAGCTGCCGCCCGGGTTTCCCGAGCCGGTGGTACCCGATGACAATCCGATGACCGAAGCCAAGGTGGCGCTGGGTCGCCACCTGTTCTACGACACGCGACTCTCCGGCAATGGCACGTTCAGTTGTGCCAGCTGCCACCTGCAGTCGCGTGCGTTTGCCGACGCGCTCCCGCGCGCCGTCGGTTCCACCGGCGAGATCCATCCCCGTGGCAGCATGGGTCTCGCCAACATCGCCTACAGTCCGGCACTCACATGGGCCAATCCGCTCATGCGTTCGCTGGAACAGCAGGCGTTGGTGCCGATGTTCGGAGAGGAGCCCGTGGAGCTGGGACTCTCCGGTCAGGAGCAGCAGTTGCTCGCCCGTGTGCGCGGGGTGCCGCAGTACAAGGCACTCTTCGCCGCGGCCTATCCCGGCAGTGGTGAGCCGGTGTCGCTCGACCACATCGTGAAGGCCATTGCCAGCTTTCAGCGCACGATGATCAGCGGCCGGTCACCCTACGATGCCTTCAAGCAGGGGCGTTCGGCGGCCATCAGCGCGTCGGCGCGTCGGGGGGAGGAACTCTTCTTCAGCGAGAAGACAGAGTGCTTCCACTGCCATGGCGGGTTCAACTTCACCGGCACCGTCAACTATGTGGGGAAGGGATTTGTGGAGATCGAATTCCACAACACCGCGCTCTACAACACGGACGGGCAGGGCCGGTATCCCGCCACGAATACCGGGGTAGAAGCCATCACGCACGAAGCGGAGGACATGGGGAAGTTCAAGGCCCCGAGCCTGCGCAACATCGCCGTGACGGCACCGTACATGCACGACGGCAGTATTGCCACGCTGGAAGAGGTGATCGAGCACTACAACGCAGGCGGGCGGACGGTCAAGAATGGTCCGAACGCCGGTGTGGGTGCCGACAGCCCGCTCAAGAGTGAGTTCATCAAGCCGATGGATCTCACCCCGCAGGAAAAGCGCGACCTGGTGGCCTTTCTTCGTTCCCTGACAGACAGCACGTTTCTGCGCGATCCGCGCTTTACCAATCCCTGGAGAACCCGATGACCCGCTTTGTCCGTCCCACGTTGCTGCGCCGCCTGGTGCCGGCCGTTGTTGTTGCCGCCGCGGTCGCCGCGCCGATGGCGATGCGCGCTGACATGATTCCGCACCTGCGCCTCAAGGCGTCGTTCCCGGCCAAGGACACCACGCTGACCACTGCGCCGGCCGACGTGAAGCTGTGGCTCAGCGAGCCGGCTGACATGGCGACGTCCAAGATCGCCGTGAAGAGCGCGGCTGGCGCCGATGTGGCGACGGCGAAGATCACGCGCGGCGTGCGCAGCGATGATCCCCTTGTCGCGAAGTTCACGACGCCCCCGGGCGACGGCAAGTACACGGTGACGTGGAAGGCGATGTCCGAAGACGGCCACGTGGTGGAAGGCACGTACGGCTTCACCGTGAAGCTCGCCAAGTAATGATCGAACTGACGGCGGTCGCCAAGGTGTTGTTGTTCACCGGGGCGGCCGTCGCCGTTGGTGAGGCCATGCTGCCGCCGCGTGTGTGTGCGTGTTGTCGCACGCCACGCGGACGGAGTCTCGTGCGCACAGGGGCGGTCGTGGCGTTGCTGCTGGCTCCTCTGCTCTGGTTGCAGGCCCAGCGCGCGGCGCTCGAATTGCCGTGGGCCGACGTGTCGGCGCTCCTCAATGGCGGCTGGGGCCGGAACTGGACCAAGCTGCTGGCCGCGTGCCTTGTGACGGCGGCAGCCCTGCCGCGCCGGTTCGGCAAGTTCTCCAGTCCCGTGCTGTGGGCGGGTGTGGTGGCGCTGGCCATCGCCATCGGCGGGCTGGGTCATGCCAATGCCGGCGACTTCGTGATCGCCTCGCGTGCGATCGATGCCATCCACGTGCTCACGATGGGTGCATGGATCGGTAGTCTCGTCTTGGCCATCGCTGATGGCCCCAGCGATGACATCGTAGCCCGTTGGCGGCGCATGAGTGCCATCGCCACGATCGCCGCACCACTCGCGGTGGTCACCGGGGTGATGAGCAGCCTGCGTCTGCTGGGCGCCTCCACGCCACGCGCCGTGATCGCTTCACCCTATGGGCAGATGCTGCTCGCAAAGACGGTGCTGGTGCTGTGCATCCTCACCTTGGGCGCGCTGCAGCGCCGCAATGTGCACGCGGTGGGAGTGCCGTCATCACGCGCGGTGCGGCTCGAGGTCATGCTGGCGGCGGTAGTGATGCTGTTGACGGCCGTGCTGACCGGTAGTGAGCCACCCGAGTGAGCACTCACCAAACGCGCGCTCGCATGGCCACAAACAAAAAGCCCCGCCGATGAGGCGGGGCTTTTGTTCGCTCGGCGCTGCTTAGCGGCCGTAGCGCTTCTTGAACTTGTCGACGCGACCCTGCGTGTCGATCAGGCGCTGCGTGCCCGTGTAGAACGGGTGCGAGTCACTCGTGATTTCGAGCAGGACCAGCGGATATTCGTTGCCGTCATCCAGCTTGATCTTGGTGTCGCTCGTCATGGTCGAGCGGGTCAGGACCAGCGCACCCGTGGAGGCGTCCTTGAAGACGACCGGGTGGTACGGCGGATGAATGCCTTCTTTGGCCATCGTAACTCCAGCGTGCGCCACCATTGCCGGCGGTGAGCGCGTTCTTGAAATGGGGTGACCGGAAGGCGACGCAGGGAAGCCCACCGGCTCGCTCAAAGGCGAGAGCCTGAATTAATGGCAAAAACGGGCAAGAGAGTCAACTGCGGCCCGCCGGGGCAGATGTCTGAGGTCAGAGACCAGAGACCAGCGACAGAGACCCGACGGAGATAGATGGTGAGATTTCAGATGGCTTAGACATGAGAGGCCTGAGCACTGGCGCCATCCGCCGAACGCGCACAACAACGGGAGAGCGGTCGACACACCATCGCGACGGTAGGCAGCCAGCATCAATCGCTCCGACCTCTCATCATCTAGGAAGGTCTGGTCTCTCACCATCTATCTCCGTCAGATCTCCGATCTCAGAATTCTGAAATCTTCCATCTCCTTCTGAGCACATCAGTTCAGGGCTCTGATCTTCTGATCACATCGCCGTATCCGCCGAGTGTCCCGTCTGCGGCTGCCCGCACGATCGGACCGATGCCACTGGTCAGCTGGGTCATCATGAATTGCGACCGCGGGACCCCAAATCCACCGGTTACCGAGCGGATGAACCGGGCTGCGGTGTCCACCGGCATGGCCGCGACGTTGGCATAGAACCGCGACCACTCGTCGCCCTGCTGGAACAGGTACTGCTCGACGTTGCTGGTATAGAACACGCCCACCCGCGCGTCGCGCTCGCGCAGCCAGGCGCCCACCCGGCGCAGGGCGTGCGGGCCGGCGAAGTTGCCCACCACCGGCACGATCAGGTTGCGGCGCTGCATGTCCCGCACGCGCTGGTACGCCGCCTCGGTGCCCAGAAATCCGATGTTGGCCCCCGAGGGGTCGGAGGCCGTGGCCACTTCGGCGAAGCTGGGCATGCGTCGGAACCCGCCGCGCCCGAAACCACCCCCCAGCGTGCTGCCGCTCGAGTAGTTGAGCTCGGGGCCGGTGTTGGCGAACACCCCGTCGATGTAGTGCAGCGTGGCCCGGTCCGTCGAATCGAGGGGGATGCCGCGGGTGCGGGTCAGGTGGCTTTCCACTTCCGCATAGGTGCGGCGGAAATACGCGGTGTCCATGGCCGAGCGATCCAGGCGCGCCATCAGTGAGTCGGCCGTCCAGGTGGTGGACGCCACGGCGTTGGATGCCAGCGGGCGGGCGAACAGGCGCGCCAGAAATTCCGCCCGTGTGGGCGACAGCTCGAAGACCGCCTTGTACCACAGGTGCTGAAGCAGGTTCTGCCGACGGATGTCGACGATGAACACGATGCGCGGCTCGAGCGCTGCGATGTACGTGAAGTTCTGCTCGGGCCCCACGCCCACGTATACACCGCCCGGTGGTGCGGCCTGCCGAAGCCGAGCCACAACATGCTGGAGGCCAAGTTCGTTCGAGACGAAGTTCTCCGACCGGAAGTAGCCGCCGGGTTCGGAGAATTCCCGGCTCATGCGCCACCAGGTGCTGTCCGCCAGTTGATCGGGCAGGCGCGCGCCGCCGATGGTGGGCGGCAGTGGCGTGTCCACCGTCATGTACGGCGCCTGAGGCGACGCCGGATTGACCGCGGTGGGCAGGGGTGGCTGGGCCGAGGGCGACCGGGCAGGTGCTGGTCGGCATCCGGAGGCCAGCATCCCGATCAGCATCCCGATCGGCAGCGCGGAGCCCAGCATGGACCGCGTGGGCGGACGCAGAATCGGGAGCACAGGCTGGCGCCTTGCTCCTTGAGCGGGCATGTGGCGGATAAACGTCATGGCAAGCCCGTCGTGATCGTGATCAGACACCTGTTGCCGAAACCCCGCCGGGAAGGGATCGTACGGGTGACTACCCCGTACCCGTCCGCCTCTCCGACGCCCAGATGCCAGCATTGCAGCCAGCGGCTCCTCCGCCACCACCGTCCGTGCCTTCCGTCGAATTCCCGGTGACCGTGTCCCAACCCGGCCCGGTGGGTGCGTCGGATGTCTACGAAGGGATGGTGGCGCAGCGAAAGGAGCTCCGCAATCAGCTCGACCGCCTCGAAGACCAGCGGCGCGATCTGTCCAATGAGTTGCGGTCGGAAAGCATCACCACGGCCGACCGGACCGGCATCGAGGCGCGTCTCAAGGAGACCGACGCCCGGATCTCGTCGGTGGAAGGCCAGATCTCCCAGGCCGACCTCGCGGTGGCCAAGGCGGCGGCGATTCCCGGCGCGATCGTGGAGCGGCCTCCTGTGCGCCGTGATGGTCCGCCCGAAGAACTGATCGCCATACCGATCGTCTTCATCATGTTCGTGCTGGGCCCGCTGGCCATCGCGTACGCCCGTCGCATCTGGAAGAAGGGCGCCACCGTCATCGCTCCGGTGCCGCGCGAGGTGCATGATCGCCTCGATCAGATGGCCCAGGCCGTGGAGTCGATTGCCATTGAGACCGAGCGGATTGGCGAAGGACAGCGGTTTCTGACCCGGGTGATGAGCGAGCAGAACCGACTCGGCGCAGGCGCAGCCCAGCCGATCCCGGTGCCAGTGGCCGATCAGGAGCAGGTCCGGCGGGGCTGACGTAGAGCTGAATTCGGCCCGCCGCGGGGCGGGACAATGACTTTCCGGGCCGGATTTTCCTTTGTCCGGCCACCAATGCAACCCTTTGGCGGTGACCCCTGTCTTTGAGGCGCACATGCATGCGCACCGATTCGACGACCGCCACTTGCCACTGACGCACCTGTGACCGACACCGAATTGATCGACCGCCTCAAGGCCGGCGATCACGGGGCGGAACGGGATTTCTACGAGCGCCACGTGGACCGGATCTACCGTCTCATCCTCCGGATGAGCGGTCGGCCCGAGCTTGCTCAGGAGTGGACCCAGGACACGTTCCTGCGGGCGTTCAGTCGCATCGAGCAGTTCCGGGGAGACTCGGCCCTCTCGAGCTGGCTGCACGCGATCGCCGTATCGATCACGCTGAACGGGCTCCGCACCCACAAGCGCCGCGAGGCGTTTGCCGCGCCCCTTGAAGAGGCCACCACGGTGGCACGGTGGTCCGGTGAGAGTGATCCCGATCTGAAGGTCCGCCTCAAAGCGGCGATCGCGGCGCTCCCCGAGGGCACCCGGCGTGTGTTCGTGATGCATGACGTGGAAGGGTTCACGCACGAGGAGATCGGTGAAGCACTCGGTGTCGCCGTCGGCACCAGCAAGTCACAGCTCTTCCGTGCCCGCGAAAAACTGCGCGTGGCGTTGGCCGCCTTTGCGCCATCGGCTGCGATGGGTTTGCCCATCTCGGCCTCCGCCATGACGGCGTCCACCCGGACGACGTCGCAGATCGGCAAGGAGTCAGCATGACAGATCATCCCAACAATCCAGAAATGCCATCGGACGAGGAGGTGCCGCACGTGGTCGATGCGCCGCTCGATCCATGGATGCTCGATCTCGCGCGGCAGGCTGTCGATGAAATCGACGCCGAGGTGGTGGTGCCACGTGAGATGATGTGGGCCCGCATTGCCAAGGCCCGTCAGGGCGAGGACACGCGGGAAACTGCGCCCTCGATGGATGCACCGCTCAAGACCACCGTGACACCAGTGACACCGCTGCAGCGGCCGTCACGGTGGACCCGCTGGTCGGCGCAGGTGGCGGCCGTGGCCGCCGTGCTGGTGGCCGGTGTGGCCATTGGACGCTACGCGGTGCCGGCCTCCAACCTGGGGGCGGCGAACGGTGCCGACAGTGTGGTTGCCGCACCGGGCATCGGTCCGGAGGCGCTGGCCGCGATGCCGCGCAGCAACGACCCGAGCTTCGTGGCCATGCAGGAACATCTCGCGACCACCGTTTCGTTGCTGACGGTGGTGCGGGACGATGAACCGCCCGCCGTGGCGGATGCGAACCTGACGCAGCGGGCGCGTGATCTGCTGATCACCACACGACTGCTGCTCGATCAACCGCAGCTGCGCGATGTCCGGACGCGGCGGCTGCTGCAGGATCTCGAACTGG
>NZ_DASWXE010000167.1:0-29947 GCF_036405635.1 Gemmatimonas sp.
ACCACCGTGACACCAGTGACACCGCTGCAGCGGCCGTCACGGTGGACCCGCTGGTCGGCGCAGGTGGCGGCCGTGGCCGCCGTGCTGGTGGCCGGTGTGGCCATTGGCCGGTACGCGGTGCCCACGTCGAATACGGGCGCACCGAATGGCGCCGACAGCGTGGTCGCAGCGCCGGGTATCGGTCCCGAAGCATTGGCCGCGATGCCGCGCAGCAACGACCCGAGCTTCGTGGCCATGCAGGAACATCTCGCGACCACCGTGTCGCTGCTGACCGTGGTGCGAGGCGATGAACTGCCCTCCGAGGCAGATGCCAACCTGACGCAACGGGCGCGTGATCTGCTGATCACCACCCGACTGCTGCTCGATCAACCGCAGCTGCGCGATGAACGGACGCGGCGGCTGCTGCAGGATCTCGAACTGGTGTTGCTGCAGGTCATCCAGGCGCGTGGATCCGCGCCGGAAACGCAGCTCGCACCAAAGGAAACGATGCGCGAAACCAATCTGCTCACGCGAGTGCGTGCGCTTGTCACGGCGTCGGCGCAGGCTGATGACGTGGTCTACGGAGGAGACTGAACACATGGCACAGGATCGTATCTCGCTCGCCCTGACGCGCAGCACCATCGCCCGTCTGACCATGCTGCTCCTGGTGAGCGGCGTCTCGGCTGACCTGCTCGGCGCGCAGTCGCGTCCGGCGCCGCGTCCTGCCGCGCCGAAGGCACCGGTGGCCGCGCCCGAACCGGGCATGCCGCCGCTGCCGCCAAAGCCGGCAATCGCCAGCACGTATGGCTTCGACTTCGACATGGTCGAGTTGCAGGCCGCCAAGGCCGCGATGATGTCGGTCGACGCCGAGCGCATGGCGGCAGCCGGCGCCAAGATGGCTGCGGCCGGTGAGCGTATCGCGGCGGAAGTCGCAGCGAACGTCGCCGGGGTGGCTGCACTGGCCCCGCTGGCTGCGCTGCAGGACGAACTCGCCAGCGGCTATGGCGTGACGTGGAGCAAGACGCAGCGTGGCTATCGCACCGAAGCGCCGGAACCATGGGCGGCGCAGGACATGGCCGACTCGCTCTACCGCGAAGGACGCAAGGCGCTCTCCGGTGATGCGTACCGCAAGGCAGCAGACATCTTCCGCAGCATCCGCGATCGCTATCCCAAGAGCAGCTACGCCCCGGACGCGCCGTACTGGGAAGCGTTTGCCCTGCAGCGCCTGGGCGGTGAAGCGAACCAGCGTGCGGCACTTGAGGCGCTCTCGTTCCAGCAGCGCGAGTATCCGAAGGCGGCGACTCGTGGTGATGCGGCGTCGCTGAGCGCGCGCATCGAAGGTGTACTGGGTCGCCGGGACGCGGCCATCGCCACCACGTTGGCGACGCGTGCACAGGGTGCCACCGATGGCTGCCCGAACGCCAAGGACGACGAGCGCGTGGACGCACTCAACGCGGTCACGCAGATGGACGCCGATCGCGCCATGCCGATCCTGCGCAAGGTGCTGGCCCGTCGTGAGCCGTGCACGCAGCAGCTCCGTCGCAGCGCGGTGTGGCTGGTGGCGTCACGCAAGCAGCCGGAGTCGGCGAGCATTCTGCTGAACGTGGCTCGTACCGATCCGGACAAGGAAGTGCGTGAGCAGGCCGTGTTCTGGATGGCCAATGTGCAGAGCGAGGAGGCCACCAACATGCTCATCGATCTGTCCAAGGCCGGCGATGATCTCGATCTCCGCAAGCGTGCCGTCTATGCGCTCTCGCGCTCCAAGTCGCCCAAGGCCGCCAGCACGCTGCGAGACATCGTGCTCGATACGAAGGAGCCGGAAGATCTGCGCGGTGATGCACTCAACTGGTACCTCGGCAGCAGCGCTTTCGCCGGTGGCGAAGACACCATGGGCTTCCTGAAGGACGTGTTCGGTCGTGCCGATGGCATGCGCTTCCGCAGCCGGGTGCTCTCGTCCATCGCGGCGCGTCGCACCGATGAGGCGCGCAACTTCCTGGTGAGTGTGGCCGTCAACGAGCGTGAATCGCTCGATGTGCGCCGCTCGGCGGTGGGCAACATCGCGTCCAGCAGCGGATGGCGCGTGGTCACCCGGACGACGTCCGGCCAGAATGTGGTGAACGAAGTGTCGACGTCGAGCGGTGGGCAGCAGTCGGGCACGACCTCGTCGGCACAGGCCACGGCCGCGGCGAGTGCCCTCGGGTCGGTGTTCGACAAGGCCGCGGATCTCGATATCCGTCGCTCGGCGCTGTCGTCACTGGCCAACCTCCGCGAGAACGCTGGCGTCGACAAGCTTATCGACGTGGCGCGCAACGAGAAGAACCTCGAACTCCGCCGCGCCGCCGTGAGCATGCTCTCGCGCATGAAGGATCCGCGCGCGATGGCGCTGCTGCAGGAGATCATCGACCGATGAACCACCAGCGATCGCTCACGACCTCGTGGGCGCTCGCGGTGAGTCTCCTCGCGAGCATCGGCAGCAGTGCAACAGCGCAGGCGCAGTCGGTGGCGTCCCGCATCGATGGGGTCACCAACGGCAAGATCCGGCTGAACTACGCGGCCGGTCAGGGGGTGTGCGGCAACGGACCCACCTGGTTCCGGTCGCGCGATGGACGCAGCGGCACCTTTTACGGCTCGTGGAACGGCTCGTCAGAAAGCCAGCGGGAAATCGAGACCACCTGCGAGCGTGGGCCGGTGCGGGTCGTCATCGTGCGTGAAGACGGTGATACCAAGGCCATCCGCATGTATGTGGGCGGGCGCTGGAAGGCCGATACCGGCATCACCGACCTCGGCACCGTGTCGGGGGTGGATGCCGGCGCGTGGTTCCTGCGTCAGGCAGAACGTGGTCCGGTGAAAGTGGCACGCAGTGCGCTGCAGGCCGCAATCCTCACTGATTCGGTGCAGGCGAGTCAGGTGCTGTTGCGCATCGCCCGCGATGATTCCCGTCCGCAGGATGTGCGCAACGCGGCGGTGAACTGGCTGGGCGAAGTGGTCGGCGAACGCGTCTCGGCCACGCTCGATTCCATCGCCTATGAAGCCGGCGATCGCGATATCCGGCGCACGGCCATTCACACCCTCGCGCGGCGGCCCAAGGAAGAAGCCATTCCCGCGCTGCAGAAGATGGCTGAAACGCTGCCCGACCGGGAACTGCGCCGCACCGCCGTAATGGCGCTGGCCCAGACCCGCGACACCCAGGCCATCGCCTGGCTCGAACGGCGGCTGCAGAGCCGCTAGCAGGGCTGGAACAGCGGGGGGAACACAGATCACACAGATGACAAGAAACGCACAGATACTGCCTCTATCTGTGCGTTTTGTCTTTGATCTGTGCGATCTGTGTTCCCACCGTCTTTTCTTCTCTCAATGTTGCGGAATCCTGTCGCGGAACGAACTTGAGCGGGTCTCCAACCCGCCGAATATGGAATTGCTGTCCGCACGACTGACCCGAAATGCCCTGATCGCCTGCGGTATGCTCGCGGCAGGCTCGCTGTCTGCTCAACCTGCTGCCGAACCGGCCAAGGTGCGCTGGGAACGGCAATGCCAGATCCGACGCGACAAGTTCGACAAGATCCTGCCCGGCGCCCTGCGCGACAACGGCGTGGATATGTGGCTGGTGATGCAGAAGGAGAACCAGTTCGATCCCATGTACGAGGATCTCGGCCGCGGTTACGTGGGCAGCGTCGGGTACTACGTGTTCACTGATCGTGGTGGGGATCGCATCGAGCGGGTGGCCATTGGTGCGAGTGGCGGGTTGCTCGAGGGGTGCAATGTGTACGACCAGGTGCGAGGGTTTGCACCGCTCAAGGCATTCATCGCCGAGCGCAACCCGAAGCGCATCGCGGTGAACATGTCGGAGGAAGTGGGCGCTGCCGACGGTCTCTCCAAGACCAGCTACGACCGACTGGTGAAGGAGATCGGCCCGGACTTCGCGTCGCGTCTGGTGAGCGCCGAAAAGGTCGTGAGTGACTTCCGCTCCGGCTTCACGATGTCGCAACTGGTGGCGTTTGGTGAAGCGGGCGAGATCTCGCGGCGCATCGCCGAGCGTGCGTTGAGCAACGAAGTGGTGGTGCCCGGGGTGACCACGCTGGAGGATGTGGCGTGGTGGATGATGGACCAGCTACAGCAACGCAACCTGGGTTCGAGCTTCGACATGCCCAGTGTGTACATCACCGGCCCCAAGGGCATCGAAGCGACGAGCAATGGCCGCATCATCCAGCGCGGCGATCTGCTCATCATCGACTGGGGCGTTGGCTACCTCAACACCTGGACCGATGTGAAGCGCATGTCATACGTGCTCAAGGCCGGCGAGACCGCGGTGCCCAAGGGCATTCAGACGGCTTTCGACAACGCGCTCAAGGTGCGTGACATTATTCGCAAGACCATTCGGCCGGGTCCAACGGCTGCCGTGATGATGGAGCAACTGCGCGGCGAGATTGTGAAGGGTGGCTTCCGCATGCAGGGCACCTTCAACGAGGTGACCAATGACGGCCAGGTGGAAGTGATGATCGGCTGCCACTCGGTGGGTGACCGTGGACATGGCAGCGGTCCGAGCATCGCGGCGTTCAACCCGCGGCAGATGACGTTCAACATCAAACCGTTCAATCCCTTCAGCATCGAGCTGTTTGCCTGGACGCCGAATCCTGATTGGGGCGGTGCGAAGGTGCGTATCCCGCTCGAGGATGACGCCATCGTGACCGAACGTGGTGTGGAATGGCTCTACCCGGTGAATCAGCGTATCGGACTGATCAAATAGTTTCGCCAGGCGATGCCGGGCGAAAATGAAAGGGCGGACTCTCAGATGATTGAGATGCCGCCCTTCATGGTTTCCTACCACTTGCAGCCTAGAGCGTACAACTCATCGCCTACAACGCATATACCTCACGCGTTGAGCTGCAACTCCCATGTCACCGGCATATTCGGATCGAGACTATCGCGCACGCTGCAGTACTTCGTCACCGCCAGTTCGATCGCCCGCAACGCATGCTCCTTCTCGACACCAGCACCCTTGATCTGGTACACGAGATGGATCTTCGTCACACGCCCCGGCACGCCGGCATATCGCTCGCCCTCGATCTCGACATTCATCGACTCGACGGGTGTGCGGCGCTTGGCCAGAATGTCCACGACGTCCACGCCGGTGCAGGCGCCGAGCGCGCAGAGCAGCGTATCCACCGGTGACGGGCCGGTCTTGCCACTGGCATCCATGCGGATGCTCGGACTCCCCGACTGGCGCGAGCCATCGAAGCGATGTTCGCCGTCCCACTTCACCGACACCTTGGCGGGCGGCTTACCGGGGGCGACGGACGTGGTGGTGTCTTTCAGTGATTCAGCGCTCATGGTGTCTCTCCCTTGCGAATGGGTGCGCGAACGGCGTTACCCCACTCCGTCCACGAACCGTCGTAGTTGCGCACGTTGTCGAAGCCCAGCAGGTACGTCAGCACAAACCAGGTGTGGCTCGAACGCTCACCGATGCGGCAGTAGGTGACCACGGCGTCGGTGGGTGACAGGCCGAGTTCTCCCTGATAGAGCGCGCGCAATGCGTCGGCGCTCTTGAAGCTGCCATCGGCGTCGGCCGCTTTGGCCCACGGCATGCTGCGCGCGCCCGGAATATGACCACCACGCAGCGTGCCTTCCTGCGGATAGTCGGGCATGTGCAGCTTTTCGCCCGTGTATTCCTGCGGCGAACGCACATCCACCATCGGGCCACCCGCCTCCATGTGCGCCTTGGTTTCGGCGAAGTAGGCGCGGATGCGGGTGTCGTTGCGTTCACCGGCCACGTACGCCGTGGGGGCGAACGTCGGCCCGTCAGTGGTGGTGGCGCGGTTCTCGGCGATCCACTTGGCGCGTCCACCGTCAAGCACGACCGTGTTGTCGAAGCCGAAGAGCTGGAACACCCAGAATGCATAGGTGGCCCACCAGTTGTTCTTGTCGCCGTAGAACACGACGGTGGTGGAGTTGTCGATGCCCTTGCTGCGCAGCAACTGCTCGAAGGCTTCACGCGCGATGTAGTCGCGTTCGACCTGATCGTTCAGGTCGATATGCCAATCGAGTTTTTGCGCGCCGGGGATGTGCTCCACACTGTAGAGCAGCACGTCCTCATTGCATTCGAGGAGGCGCAGCGACGGATGGTCGAGATGGGCGGCGAGCCACTCGGTGCTCACGAGCCGCTCGGGGTGGGCGTACCCCTTGGCCACGATGGACGGATCGGGGTGCCCCGGAAGACTGGCGACAGGAGACATACCAGAACGCTAAGGCCTGCGTGGCCGGGGGCAACAGCGGACTGGTCTGAAGCTGACCTCGCCGAGCGTGATTTCCGATATTGCCATGTCCGCATCCGGGTGGCAGCGTCTTGGGGCCCCGCGGCCCCATATCCCGCGATCCGACCGGCCGCGCGCCAACGCACGAACCCCTCCCGAGCTTCCGATGGCTGACCTGACGCGCTTCATCCCGTGGACCATGGTGTTGCTCGGTGGCTCGATGCTTTTCGACGCACCGGTGGGTGGGGCACCATCTCGTTCGGTCCCACCTCGTGCACCCGCGGTACTGCCGCACGAGGACATCCGCGAGTCGGTCACCAAGGTGATCCCGCTCATGCAGCGCTCGGCCGATATCTGGTTCGAGAAGCGTGCCTGTGGCACCTGCCACCATCAGGGGGTGGGCACGTTGTCCATGGCGATGCTGCGTGAGCGCGGTTTTTCCGTGGATACGGCGTGGATGCGCTCCCAGGTCGAGCGGACCGTGAAGCAGTCGGCCAACTGGCAGGAGAGGGTGGTGGCGCGGGAGATGAGCATCAATCAGGCCATTGGGCAGAACTATCGCATGGTCGGGATCGTGGCTGCCGGCTACCCCAGCACGGATCTGTCGCGCGCGGTCGCGTACCTCATTGCGGGCGAGCAGCATGCCAGCGGGCGATGGATGTCCATCTCGCGGCGTCCGCCGCTGGAAGATTCCGAAGTCACGGCCACCGCGTTGTCGTTGCGCACGCTGTCGCTGGTGCCTCTGCCTGGCCGTGAGCGCGAGGTGGCAACACGTATGCGCCGCGGTCGGGCATGGCTTGCCAAACACACGCCCGTGTCCACGGAAGAGCGTGTGATGCAGGTGCTGGGCTTGGGGTGGACGGGCGGCACATCCCGTGAGTTGCAGCCATATGCCAAGGCGCTGTTGGCGGAGCAACGCGCGGACGGCGGATGGTCGCAGGTGCCGACGCGCAATTCTGATGCGTATGCCACGGGGCAGGTGCTTACGGTGCTCATGCAGGTGGCGCGCGTGCCGGCGGCGGATGCGCGGGTACAGCGCGGACTCAAGTTCTTGCTTGCAACGCAGCAGGACGATGGCACATGGCGTGTGCCGACCACGCGCACGTTGCAGGCGGGGCTTCCGTACTTCGAATCGGGATTCCCGCACGGCAAAGATCAGTTCATTTCGTACGCCGGCACGGCATGGGCCGTCATGGCGATGGTGTCGTCGTTGCAAGACGAGCCGACGCGCGCGTTGATGGGCCGTCCACTGCGCACGTTCTCAGTGGCGGCGGATACGGTACCTGATGGCCTCACGCCGCTGCACCGGGCAGCGATGTACAGCAGCATGGAGGAGATGCGCGCGCTGATGGCGAAGGGCGCCGATGTGAATGCGGCATCGCCCATGGGTGTCACACCGCTCATGGCGGCGGTGCATGACGTGGCCAAGGTGCGTGTGTTGCTCGATGCCGGTGCCGATATGGAAGCTGCGACCAAGCAGGGACACACGGCGCTGCAGCTCGCGGCGGCGCATGCCAATGGTGGCGAGAGTGCGCGGCTGCTGCTGGCCAAGGGCGCGAAGGTGGACCGACCACTCACCACGTCGAACGCGGCCAAGACGACGGCGCTGAGCTACGCCATCTCGCGCGGTGACACATTGCTGGCCGCGATGATGCTGGCGCGTGGTGCCGACATTCAGGGCACGTCGGCGAGCAAGGAGACACCGCTCATGGCCGCGACGTGGCACGCCGACTCGGTGGGCGCCGACTGGCTGTTGCGTCACGGTGCGTTGCCGGACGATGGCGTACCACCGGGGCTCAACGGACCGCCAACGCCACTCATGATCGCCGCGGAAGATGGCGCGGTGGGTGTGCTGCGGGCGTTGCTGCGCCGTGGAGCGAATGTGCAGATCGCCGATGAGCAGCTGTTCACGCCATTGCACTATGCGGCCGGTGCGCCGGATCGCGGGACACCGGTCATCATCGAGGCGCTGCTGGCGGCGGGGGCACGCGCCGATGCCAAGGCGAAGAGCGGTGAAGTGCCGGCCGCCGTGGCAGAACGCTTCGGCAAGACCTGGGCGGTGCAGCGGCTGGGGAGTGCGTCGCGCTGAATTCTCACCGAATTCCGACGCATGGGTCGGTATCGGTCAGGCGATGACGTTCGTAGCTTTGAAGGAGTGGCGGGTCGCGAGGGGACGGGTTTGGGGGTGAACTGCCGGGTGTCGAGTGCCGTGACTCGAGTCCCGCGACCCACAACCCGGTTTCTCACCTCGGAACCCGTCCCCCCGCGACCCACGACCGCTTTCCCAATGGACCTCGACCGCGACACCGTAGCATCCGCAGTGGTCGGCACCGGCGGCGCCTGGCTGCTCGGCTCGGCCGTGGTCCATGCCCAGTCGGGCAAGTGGAACAGCGCGCAGCTCAAGGGGCTGGTCTACGCCGGCGCGGGGTTGCTCATGACAGCGGCGGCGCAGCGCTGGCTGCAGCACACCGGCAATCGTGGCATCGCCATCTCGCTCATGGGCACGATGTTCGCGATGCGCGGCATGTATCTGTTGGTGCGTGAACGCGCCGCGGAGCGGGCAGCCGAGCGTGCGCGTCAGTCGGCTGATACGTCCGGCAAGCCCCGCTCGCCCGAGTGAGTAGTTCCGGAGCCGCTCCGCAGCCCTTCATGGAGCCCTATGCCCGACATGTGCTGGTGTGTGTCGGGCAGTTTTGCGCCCCGAACCGTGAGGGGCGCGCGATCTATTCACGCCTGGCGTCGCTGCTGCAGCGCGAAGGCCTGTTGTTCGGACCCACGCGCGTGAAACGCAGTGAGGCGCCCTGCCTTGGTGTGTGTGCTGGCGGCGTGGTCGTGGCCGTGTATCCCGAGGGCGTGTGGTACGCCGGTGTCACACACGAATTGCTCGAACGCATTGTGGTGGAGCATCTCAAACACGGACGCGTGATCGAGGAGGCGGTGTTTCATCGCCTGACCCCGATCACGCGCCGCGACATCACACCGCCATAGCCTGCAGCGCCGCCACCCGCTCGGCCGTGGGCGGATGCGTGGACATCCACTTGCTGATGCCACGCATGCTGAACGCGGCCAGCGGATTCACGATCGCGAGCGGCGCCGCACTCGGCGACACCTGCATGGGGATGCGGCGTGCACCGGCCTCGAGCTTGAGCAAGGCGTTGGCCAGCGACAGCGGACGGCCGCTGATCTCCGCACCAACCGCGTCGGCCTTGAACTCACGCTGACGGCTGATCGCGAACTGGATCACCATCGCCACGATCGGACCGATGATCAGCATGGCAATGCCGGCCACCGGGCTCACACCTTCGTCGTCATCACCACGTCCACCAAAGAAGAACGCAAACTGGGCGAGGTTGCTCACCGCACCGGCCATGGTGGCGGCGATGGTCTGCAGCAGCATGTCGCGATTCTTGATGTGCGCTAGCTCATGGGCAATGACGCCCTCGAGTTCGTCCTTGCTGAGTTCGCGCATGATGCCCTGCGTCACACACACCACCGAGTTCTCCGGGTTGCGGCCGGTGGCAAACGCATTGGCCTGCTCCTGTGGCGCGATGGCCACCGTGGGCATGGGCAGCCCCGCCCGCTGACGCAGACGGTCCACCATCTCGTACAGCTCCGGCGCTTCCTGGGCGGTGACCACCTGCGCGCCGTATGAGCGCAGCACGATGCTCGAGGAGCCCCAGTACATGAAGACGTTCATGCCGGCGGAGAGCAGCAGCGCGAGAATCGCACCCTGACCACCGCCCAGCGCCTGGCCGATGGCCACCACGAGGCCGGTGAGGCCGGCCATGAGGACAAAGACCTTGATGTTGTTCATCGGATATCGATTGCGGGAAATCGTTGGATGACAAAAGAAAGGCGAGACCACGCCCGCGATCGGAGCGAAGGTCTCGCCTGGCAGACCCGAAACGGATCTGTGTGCTACTCCCCTTCTGCGTTGCTGTCCGGCGGGTCATGCTTGGATAAGACATCGGCGATGGCCTCGGAGCTGCGCAGCCCACGGACCCCCTCCACGAGTTCCGATGAGGCTTCCACCACGCCCCGGCGCACAAGCTCCTCGGCCACCGCCTTCAGATGTCTTGGCCATACATACCGGGCGAGGGCGAAGAAGTTCCGGCGGGCCTCCGGTTCCTCCATCAGGAAGAGGGGCAGGGAGCGGCTCCCCTTGCGCGTGTTGCAGGCCTTGCAGGCGGTCACTACGTTGCCCGGTGACCCGTCGCCGCCGCGCATCCGCGGCTGGACATGGTCGACGCTCAGGGCTTCGGCTTCGTGCACGGTGCCGCAGTACACACAGCGGTAGTCGTCACGGACAAAGATTTCCGAGCGTTTCACGGCGTCTCGTCTCCCTTCGTCACCTGTGAACCTCCCGGATCGCGGCCGTCGCTTCGTCCTGCAGCAGTTTACGAAGTTTCTCGACACGGAAGAAAGTGTCGAGACCGTGGACGACGTCCCACCCCGGCTGACCTTCAAAGCCCTCGAGGCCATTCGTATGTCGCGTTCCCGTGAGCGGATCATGAACAATCTCGAAGAGATGTACCGCGAAGCCTTCGAGCGTGCCAAGGCCTCCGGTGATCCGTCGCAGATGACTGCGCTCGACTTCTCGTATCGTCGCGAACAGCTGTACTTCGAGATTCTGCTCGACGTGCGCGACGCGATGGAGAAGCGCTGACGCGTTGATCGGCGGTGCCGAAATGGCCTCAGGCCAGCTTCGGCGCCGCAAACGTGGGTGCGGCCACCAATGCCGCCGCGCCCCGCAGGCGCGGATGATCACTCGCCGGCTCCGCCACGATGGGTGTGGCGGCACCGGCAGCGGTAAGCGCCCGCTCGCGAATCGCCTCGCGAATGGTGGGTTCGATCTCACTCCAGGCTGCGGCGAGTTCGCCGCCCAGGAAGAGCTGCGCCGGATTGAGCGCGTTGATGATGCTCGCCAGCCCAATACCCAGATAGCGCGCCGTTTCCTGAATGGCGGCCCGCGCCCGCTCCTCACCCGCCCGCGCTCGCGCTATGACGTCGGTGATCGTGAGCCCTGATTCCTGCAGCAGCTTGCGGGTGCCCGTCGCGCTCAGCTCCTGTCCCAGATATCGAGACAGCGTGGCCAGGTTCGACGTGTAGGCCTCGAGGCAGCCGGTCGCTCCGCACAAGCAGCGTGGGCCGTCCATCGACAGCGGGATGTGGCCAAACTCGCCCGCGGTCTGCGCGGCACCGCGCACCACTTCGCCATTGACGACAATGCCGGCGCCCACGCCGTCCGACACCGTCACGTACACGAAGTCGGTCGGCATCTCGGCGCCACGCTGACCCAGCCACATGTGCGCGAGCGCGCAGGCGATTGGTGCGTTCTCGATCTGGACCGGCAAGCCGGTGGCTTCGGCCAGCGCATCGCGCATCGGCACATCACGCCAGCCGAGCTGCGGCGCGAAGAGCACACGGCCTGAGCGCTGGTCGGTCATGCCAGGTACGACGAGGCCAATGCCTTCGACCGTGCCGGCCCCCTTGTTGCTCTCGATGAGCCGCTGGACGCGCGTGGCGAGCTCGCTGATCAACGCTGCGGGCTCGGTGATGGTGTCGAAGCGTTCGAGCACCACCGGGTTGCCGCTGAAGTCGGCCAGCATGATGAACGTATGGCTGAAACGCACGTCGATACCGACCATCAGACGGTCGCGCGTACGCACGTACAGCATCTTCGGCTTGCGCCCACGGGGGGCGTCGACGGTGGCGCCCTCGTAGATCGCTTCCTCGGCCAACAGTTCGTCGACCAGCGATGTGATCATTCCGCGCCCGATATCCATACGACGGGCGAGGTCCGCGCGTGAGAGCGGCTGGTGCTCGCGCACGAGGTTCAGGATGATCTGCCGGTTGATCTCCCGCGGTGTCGATCGGGTGGCCCGAACGAACCGACGAGTATCGATCTTGCGCATGTCTGACGCGTTCGTGGCGCGATGGAGGCGTGTTTTGCTGCTGAGTCTGCCAGCGTAGTGCAGGCAGCCTGCCAGCCGCACTCTGCAAGGTGGCAGGGGGGAGGGCAAGGGGCAGACCGGCGCCGTATTGCGTTTCCAGATCATCGACCCTAGTATCAGGAACCAATTTGTTACTACGAAAAACAAATTGGTGCCTATTTTGTTCGTAATTAGTACAAAATAGACTCCCGCCCGTTCCACTCCCTGCCCGCCCGGGCCCACCTGCCAGCCGCTTCGCGCCGTCCTTGGCCGCCTTGCCCGACCAATCCGCCGCAGGCACCTGACGCTGGTATCGCGCCCTCCTCCGATTTGTCGTGACGCCTTCCGCGCTTCCTGCCTTCCCGGCCGTGCATTCCACTTCCGGCGCCGAACCGCTGGTTCTTCATCCCGAGCGCTTTTTCGATGCCGACCCGGCTATCCGCCGAGTCGCGGTCGCGCTGTATGAAGAGACCCATGCGCTGCCCATCATCTCGCCGCATGGGCATGTGGATCCGTGGCTGCTGGCCAACAACGAGCCGTTCCCCGAGCCCACTGCGCTGCTCCTCACACCGGATCATTACATCTTCCGGATGCTGTACTCGCAGGGTGTGTCCATGGAGTCGCTGGGCATCCCCACGCGCGATGGCACACCGGTGGAAACCGATGCGCGCCGCATCTGGCAGCGATTCGCGGAGCACTATCACCTGTTTCGTGGTACGCCCACGGGGGTGTGGTTCGATCACGAGCTTCACGAGCTGTTTGGCGTGCGTCTCAAGCTTGGTGCCTCGACGGCCACGGCGATCTACGACCAGATCGCCGAGCGACTGATGTCGGCGGAGTTTCGTCCGCGTGCGCTGTTCGACCGCTTCAATATCGAAGTGCTGGCCACAACTGACGCGGCGGGTGACACGCTCGACGCACACCGGCAGATCCGTGCTTCCGGTTGGGCGGGGCAGGTGGTCCCGACGTTCAGGCCCGATGCGGTATTCCGCATTGCCACGCCGGTGTGGCGCGATGCGATCACGGCGCTGGAGCAGGTGACGGGGCGCAGCATCGGCAGCTATGCCGCGTTCATCGATGCCCTCGTGCAGCAACGTGCGTTCTTCCGATCGTTGGGGGCCACCGCCACGGATCATGCGGTGGTGGCGCCGTACACAGAACGTCTCGACACCGCGCGCGCCGAAGCGCTCTTCGCCGCGGCATTGCAGGGACGCGCCACGGCGGCCGATCAGCAGGCTTTCGAAGCGCATATGCTCATGGAGATGGCCCGCATGAGCTGTCACGATGGGCTGGTGATGCAGTTGCACCCCGGCTCATTCCGTGATCATCACACGCACATCGTGGACCGCTTCGGGCAGGACAAGGGCGCCGACATTCCCGTGGCCACCGAGTACACGCGCAATCTGCATGCGCTGCTCAACGCCTATGGCGCGCATCCGAATTTCACGCTGGTGCTGTTCACGCTCGACGAGACTACGTACGCCCGTGAGCTTGCGCCCATCGCCGGCCACTATCCCGCCGTGCGCCTGGGGCCGCCGTGGTGGTTCCATGATTCGCTCGAGGGCATGCGTCGCTTCCGGGAGCAGGTGACCGAAACGGCGGGGTTGTGGAACACCACTGGCTTCATCGACGATACCCGCGCCTTCTGCTCCATCCCCGCACGTCATGATCTCGCCCGACGCATGGATGCGAACTATCTGGGCGGCCTGGTCGCACGTCATCAGATCGACATGAGCGACGCGCGGCAGATGGCGCGCGCGCTGGCCTACGATCTGGGCAAGCGTGCCTACCGCTTCACCACAGGTTCCTGACGATGAGTGCCGACGGTCCCGCTGTGGGGCAGGCTCCTGTGACTTTGCAGCGCCGCGACAATGAGGTGCCGCAGGAGGGCACGGTGGGGCAGCCCGGGGGCATCCAAGCTGTGCAGGTACACCCCGACGACTCAGTCGCTGTCCTCATCACCTCGCTGCCGGCTGGCACGGCGGTGCAGGTCGGCGCCTTGCGTGCGGTGCTCACGCAAGATGTGCCGGCGGGCCACAAGGTAGCGTTGCGCGCCCACGCCGTGGGCGACGTGGTCCAGAAGTACGGAATGGCGATCGGTCATGCCACGGCACCCATTGCGATCGGCGAATGGGTGCACAGCCACAACCTCGCCACGAGCCTCTCCGGCACGCAGCAGTACCAGTATCATGGCGCGCCACAGGCGGTGGCGGTGCCGACCGTCATCCCCATGTTCGACGGCTATCGTCGGACGGACGGCCGCGTGGGAACGCGCAACGAAGTGTGGATCATTAACACGGTGGGGTGTGTGAACACCGCCGCCGAGCGCATCGCACAGGCTGCGCGCGTGCAGTTCGCCGGTGCCTGCGATGGTATCCAGGCGTTCTCGCATCCGTACGGATGCAGTCAGTTGGGCGATGATCTCTCGCGTACACGCGAAGTGCTGGCGGGGCTCATGCGGCATCCCAATGCCGGTGGCGTGCTGGTGCTGGGCCTGGGCTGCGAGAACAACCAGATGGACGAACTGCTCCGTGTGGCTGGACCTGATATCGATCGCACCCGTCTGCGCTTCTTCAACACGCAGGATGTGGTGGACGAGGTCGAAGAAGGTGTCGCTGCCGTGCACGCGCTGGTGGACCGCATGGGGCAGGACCGTCGGGAACCGTGCCCGGCATCGGATCTGTTGTTGGGTCACAAGTGCGGCGGCTCCGATGGCTTCAGCGGCATCACCGCGAACGCATTGCTGGGACGGCTCGCTGACCGGGTGACCGCCATGCATGGTGGTGTGGTCCTCACCGAAGTGCCGGAGATGTTTGGCGCCGAACAGGTGTTGATGGATCGTGCAGTGTCGCGCGCGCAGTTCGACGGACTGGTCGCGATGATCAACGACTTCAAGGACTACTTCCTGCGGCACGGCCAGCCCGTGTACGAGAACCCGTCGCCCGGCAACAAGGCCGGCGGTCTGACCACGCTCGAAGAGAAGTCGCTGGGAGCCATTCAGAAGGGTGGGCGAGCCCCCGTGACGCGTGTGGTGCGATATGGCGAACGCGCCGCGACGGATGGCCTCACGCTGCTGGAGGCGCCGGGCAACGATGGCGTGTCGAGCACCGCCATGGTCGTGAGTGGTGCCACGCTGTTGCTGTTCACGACGGGTCGTGGCACGCCGCTGGGTTTCCCGGTGCCCACCATCAAGGTGAGCTCCAACTCCACGATCGCCGCGAAGAAGCCGCACTGGATCGACTTCGATGCAGGTCGCCTGCTGTCTGGTGCCACGGACTTCGAAACGCTGACCGACGAACTGCTCGCCTATGTGCTGGACGTGGCGTCCGGTCGTGTGCTCACCAACAACGAACGTCATGGCTATCGCGAGATCGCCATCTGGAAGAACGGAGTGACGCTGTGAGTGCCGTGTCCTCACTGCCGACGTTGTCGCGGACCTTCGTCGAAGCCGGCGTGACGGCGGAGCCGCCGTTCGAGTCGGCCGTGCAGCTGCCGGCGCCGGCGTTGCTCTCATTGCCGGAACGTGCGGTGCAGTTCGGCACGGGTGCCTTTCTGCGTGGCTTTGTCGACTACTTCGTGGATGCCGCGAACCGTGAGGGGCAGTTCAATGGCCGTATCGTGGCCATCGGTTCCACGGGGAGCGGTCGTGATCGTGCGTTTGCCGATCAGGACGGTCTGTACACGCTGGTGACGCGGGGGATCGAGGCCGGGGTGGCAGTGGATGATCGCCGGGTCGTGGCGTCGGTGAGTCGAGCGTTGTCCGCGTCCACTGACTGGCACGAGGTGTTGCAGTGCGCGCGCAATCCACAGTTGAGCGTGGTGTTCTCCAATACCACCGAGGTGGGCATCACGCTCGACGAGGAGGATGCGTCGGGTGACGTGCCGCCGCGTTCCTTCCCCGGAAAGCTGACGCGCTTTTTGTACGAGCGCGCACGGGCCTTTGCGTTTGCGCCGTCGAAGGGTGTGGTGGTGGTGCCATGTGAGCTCATCGAGCAAAACGGCGAGGCACTCAGGGAGATCGTGCTGGCGCTGGCGGATCGGTGGGGATATGGCCCGGGTTTCGCGCGGTGGATCGAGTCGGCGGTGCCGTTTTGCAATACGCTGGTGGATCGCATCGTACCGGGCATGCCGCGCACCGAGGAAGGAGACGTGCTGGCCGCGGAGCATGGCTATCACGACGCCCTGATGACGTGCGCCGAACCGTATCGGCTGTTCGTGATCGAAGCGGATGATGCGGTGCGGGTCCGTCTCGAGTTTGCGCATGCCGATACGGGCATCGTGGTGTGTGATGACGCCACGCCGTACCGTGTGCGCAAAGTGAGCCTGCTCAATGGGGCGCACACCATCATGGTGACGGCGGCGCTGCAGGCGGGATGTGAGACGGTGCGCGATGCGATGCAACACCCGCTGGTTGGCGCGTTCCTGCGCCAGGTGCTGCTGGACGATATCCTGCCCGTGGTGGATGCGCCCGATGCTCGGGAGTTTGCATTGGCCGTGCTGGATCGGTTCGACAATCCGCACATTCGCCACGCGCTGATCGATATCACGCTGCATGGCACGACCAAGCTGCGGGTGCGCAATGTGCCCACCATGATTCGTGCGACCGAGCGCGCTGGTCGCGTGCCTGAGGCCATGGCGCTGGGATTCGCGGCGCACCTGGCCTGGTTTGCGAGCGACCAGCGGTCGGCGAGAGTTGCGACTGGGTTGTCCGTGCCGGCTGACGAAGCGGGCGCGCGCATTGCGGAGCGTTGGACACGTGTTGCCCGGCATGATGCCGCGCAGGTGCGTTCGCTGGTTCGGGACATCGCATCGGAAAGCACGTTGTGGGGTGTGGATCTTTCGGTGCTGCCGCAATTCGTGGACACGGTGGCCGCACATTGCCACACCATTCTGACCGCAGGCATGGAACGGGCCCTGGAGAGCGTCGTCGTGCAGCATTCCGTGGTGGGGGTCGCATGATCGAGTCACTCAACATCATGCGTGGCGTGCATCCGGCCCGTGCGGCTGCCCGTCGGGCCACCGTCGACGCGGTGATCGCCACCGGCGCGGTGGCGGTGGTGCGCCTGGCCCAGGCCGATCGTGCGCTCCACACGGTGGATGCGCTCATGGCTGGCGGCGTGATCGCCATCGAGGTGACACTCACCACGCCGGGCGCGCTCGAGCTCATCGAGCAACTAAGTCAACGCGGCAATGGTGCTCTCATTGGCGCGGGCTCAGTGCTCACCGCCGACGTGGCTCGCCAGGCCATCGACGCCGGCGCGCGCTACATCGTGAGCCCGGTGTTCGACGCGGACGTGATGGCGACCGCACACACCTACGACGTGCCGGCCATGCCGGGTGCGTACACACCCACTGAGATTCTCACCGCCTACAAGGCCGGCGCGGATCTGGTGAAGGTCTTCCCGGCCGACACACTCGGCCCGTCGTATATCAAGGGCGTGATGGCGCCCATGCCGTTTCTCGAGCTCATGCCCACTGGCGGTGTCACACCCGCCAATGTCGGCACCTGGCTGCAGGCCGGTGCAGTGGCGGTGGGATTGGGTGGAGCCCTGGTCGATCCGGCACTGGTCGCTGCGCGCGATTGGCGCGGGCTCACCGCCCGAGCGCAGCAAGTGCAGGAACAGGTCGCGCTGGTGCGGGCCACGCGTACGGCGGGGAAGAGCACATGAGCAGCCACGTGAACGATCGCGTAAACGATAGCTCAAACGATCGCGTGGTGACCTTCGGCGAGGTCCTGTTGCGCCTCTCGCCGCCGGGCAACGAACGGCTCTTTCAGACACCGCAGTTGCGTACCTGGTGGGGTGGCGCCGAAGCGAATGTGTCCTGCGGTGTGGCCTCACTGGGTGGCCATGCGACGCATGTGACCATGCTGCCGGACAACGTGATTGGGGAAGGCGCTCTGCGTGCCCTGCGCGCCGAGGGAGTCGATACCTCGCAGGTGCGCCGTGCGGCCGGTCGCATGGGTGCGTACTACCTCGAAAGCGGCGCCGATGTGCGGGCGCTGTCGGTGGTGTACGATCGTGCTGACTCCGCATTTGCCCGCCAGCGCGGCGATGAATTCGATTGGTCGTCCATCCTGCAGGACGCGGCCTGGTTGCACTGCTCCGGCGTCACGGCGGCGCTTGGTGAGGGCCCCTATTGGGCCATCGAGCGTGCCGTGGACGCGGCTGCGGCGCTGGGCGTGCCGTTCAGTCTCGATCTCAACTTCCGTCCGGCGTTGTGGGCAGGACGTGATCCCAAGCCACTCATGCAGTCGCTGGCCCGCCGGGCGTCGCTGCTGATCGGCAATCCGGGCGCAATCGAGATCATGCTGGGCATCAGCACATCGGGGCGCATTCCCGAGCCGGCGAGCGCCCTGCATGCGACCGCACGGGCCATCCATCGGGAGTACGGGTGCGCCCGTGTGGCCATCACCCAGCGCGACATCCAGTCGGCCAGCGTCCACGGCTGGCAGGCGCATTTGTGGGACAGCGCCACCGATGCGCTGTACTCGGCGCCGCGCGTGGTCGTGCAACTGGTGGACCGTGTGGGCGGTGGCGACAGCTTTGCCGCCGCCCTGCTGTACCAGCTGCAGCGCGGGGCGACCCATGCCCACGCCGTGCGGTTTGCCACGGCGGCCAGTGCGCTCAAGCTCACGATTCCCGGAGACGTCAATCGCGTCTCGGTCGCCGAAGTCGATCGCTTCCTCACCTCCCTCCCGTGACGCGCATGTCATCGACCGCACCAACTGGCCGATATCGCTGGGTCGTCTGCACGCTGCTGTTCTTTGCCACCACGATCAACTACATCGATCGGCAGATCACAGGCATTCTCGCGCCGACGCTGCAGCAGGAGTTCGGGTGGAGTGAGACGCAGTACGCTGACATCACGTCGTACTGGACGTTTGCCTACGCGCTCGGTTTTCTGTTCGTGGGTCGGTTCATCGATCGGGTGGGTGTGCGGTTGGGGTTTGCCGCAGCAGTGGTGGTATGGAGTGTCGCGGCCGCGGCGCATGGCCTGGTATACAGCGTCTTCGGTTTTGCGCTGGCGCGATTCATTCTCGGCCTTGGCGAGTCGGGCAACTTTCCGGCAGCCATCAAGGCCACGGCCGAGTGGTTTCCGAAGCATGAGCGCGCATTCGCCACGGGCATCTTCAATGCTGGCTCGAATGTGGGCGCGATCATCACGGCCATCATCGTGCCATGGATTACGCTGACGTGGGGATGGCGCGAGGCGTTCTTCGTGACCGGCCTGTTCGGCTTTGTGTGGCTGGCGTTCTGGTGGCCGATGTATCGCTCCGTTGGTGAACATCCGCGGGTGTCGGCTGAGGAGCTGCGGTACATCCGCGACGGTCAGGAAGAGGTGACGCCCACCACGCGCGTCCCGTGGAAGACGCTGTTGAGCCACCGCCAGACATGGACCTTCCTCATCGGCAAGTTCATGACCGATGGGGTGTGGTGGTTCTATCTGTTCTGGCTGCCCAAGTTTCTGGACGCCCGCTACGGCATCAAGCTGGGTAAGCTCGCGCTGCCGATCATTGTGATCTATCTCGTGGCCGATGTGGGATCGGTGGGTGGTGGCTGGCTCTCGGGCTTCCTGATGAAGCGGGGGTGGAATGTCGCCACGGCCCGAAAGGTCACACTGCTCATTGCGGCCCTGCTTATTGTGCCGACGGCCGCCGCGCCGGTGGTGGACAGCATGTGGGTGGCCGTGGCGTTGGTCTCTCTGGCGGCGGCGGCCCATCAGTGGTGGTCGGCCAACCTGTTCACGCTCAGCAGCGACATGTTCCCGCGTCATGCGCTGGGATCGGTGGTGGGGCTGGGCGGATTTGCGGGTGCACTGGGCGGGTTTCTCTTCCAGCGTCTGACGGGCCGTATTCTCGAGGCCACCGGGAGCAACTACCTGCCTGTGTTTCTGATCTGCGGATCGGCCTACATCACGGCTCTGCTCATCATTCACCTGCTGGCACCGCGACTCGAGCCCGTGCAGCTCGACGTGCGCTAGTCGCCAGTCGCCTCATCACGCGTCGTATCAGCGGCCCTCCATCGTGCGATCGTCCTCCACACCATTCACGCATGCGCATGCGCGCTACGGCAGTCGTCGTGCCGTTCGTGCGCGTGGTGTTTTGGTGAAGACGGTGATGACAGTGATGGCGATGAGTGCCGTGGCATGTGGTTCATCGGCCGCGACCGCCGCTGATCCCGGAAACGCCTCCGGCGTGTTGCCGCCATACACGGGCACCTTGCTGGCCAGTGGACGTATGGCGTCGCTGGCCCCTGCGGCGAGGCAGGAATGGGAGTCCTATGTGCTGGCCTCCCGTTCCGGGATGGCGGCGGATCAGCAGCGTGTGCAAGGCGAGCTGCGCACACTTGGTGCCGCCAGCGTGCGACGCCCTCCCAACACGGCATCGGATTTCACCTGGCAATCACAGTGGACGGCGGCCTGGGCGGCCAGTACGGCTGGCCGGACGCTGATTTCCACCGTGCGTTCGTACCAGACGCCGTCGGGCGGTTGGGGCAAGCACATCGACTATGCGCAAGGGCCGCGTCAGCCCGGCATGGGGTACAACTCGGAGAGCGACGAGTGGGCGTATGTCGGCACGATCGACAACAGCGCGACCGTCACCGAGATGCGATTGCTGGCGCTCGCCGCGGCGACCGACACGGCGGCGGCTGGTGCATTCGATCGTGGGCTCAGCTATCTGCTGCAGGCGCAGTTTCCGGGCGGTTGCTGGCCACAGGTCTTTCCGCTGATGGGCAGCTATCACGATGCCATCACGAACAACGACGACGCGCTGGTGAATGTGGTGCGTCTGCTGCGTGATGTGAGCTTTGGTCGACACGCCTTCGTGCGAGCTGGACGCCGCGCGCAGGCCGCCGTCGCCGTCGATCGGGCTTCGAACTGTCTCGTGGCCATCCAGGTGGTCGTCGATGGTGCGCGTACCACGTGGGCGCAGCAGCACGACCCCATCACGGGTGTGCCGGTCATCGGGCGCAGCTACGAATTGCCTGGTCTTGCCGGGCGGGAAGGGGCGCGCGTGATGGATGTGCTCATGGAGGATCCCGCGCCCAGTGCCACCGTGGCCGCCGCGGTGCATGCGGCCGCGGCATGGTATCGCCGAACGGCCATTCCGAACGTTGTCTACATCGCGGATGCTGGATTGGTGACCAGTCAGGGAAGTGGTCCCCTGTGGCCACGCGTCACCGAGATCAACAGCGGCCGTGCGTTGTTCGCGAACCGTGATGGCATCCCGTTGTATGACTATGCGCTGCTGACCGATCGTCGCAGCGGATATGCGTGGTACAGCTCTGAGCCCGCGTCGAGTCTGAATCGCTATGCGACGTGGTCCCGCGTGCATCCCCAACAGCTCCGATAATGTCCGACGCCTATTCCCGCCGCGCGTTCCTGCGTACCACCGCCATCTCCGCCGGGATGCTGACCTTGGGCGACGTGGCCGCCGCGTGTTCTCCACGAGGTTCGATGTCGAGCAACACATCCGCATCGCCAGTGCCGGAATCCCAGGATCCGTGGGCACAGGTGCCGGTCATCCTTGCACGCATCGTGCCTCCCACGTTCCCGGCTCGTGATTTTGCGATCACATCATACGGCGCTGTGGGCGATGGGCGCATGGATTGCACTGACGCCATTCGCAAGGCCATCAACGCATGCGTGGCGGCGGGAGGTGGGCGGGTGGTGGTGCCTGCAGGCCGATTCCTCACCGGGCCCGTGCACCTCGCCTCCCGCGTGAACCTGCATGTGAGCGAAGGGGCGACGTTGGCCTTTCACACTGATCCGGCGCGCTACCTGCCTGCGGTGCTCACGCGCTGGGAAGGCATGGAGATGATGGGCTATTCCCCGCTGATCTATGCCAACGGTGTGCGGGATATCGCGATCAGCGGCAAGGGCACGCTCGACGGGCAGGCCAGTGAATCGAATTGGTGGGCCTGGAAGGGCGGCAAGGATCGCCCCCTTCCCAATCAGATCGCGGCGCGCAATCGCTTGCAAGACGATGTGGAGGCGGGCAAACCGGTGGCACAGCGTGTCTACGCCGATGGCAGCTACCTGCGCCCGCAGTTCATTCAGTTCTATCGCAGCCGCAATGTTCTGATCGAGGGGGTGACCATCCTCAACTCACCCATGTGGGAGGTGCATCCGGTCGAGTGCACCAACGTCACAGTACGGGACCTGATCATTCGCACCCATGGGCCCAACAACGACGGCTGCGATCCGGAATCGTGCACCGATGTGCTCATCGAACGCTGCCTGTTCGACACGGGTGACGATTGCATCGCCATCAAGTCGGGGCGCAATGCCGATGGACGGCGCCTCAACATCCCGTCCGCCAACATCATCGTCCGTGATTGCACCATGAAGGACGGGCATGGCGGCGTGACGATCGGTAGCGAGATCTCCGGCGGCGTCCATCATGTGTTCGTGGAGCGCTGCACCATGGACAGCCCGGAGCTCGACCGGGCGCTGCGGTTCAAGAACAATGCCCTGCGCGGTGGATTGCTCGAACATGTGTACATGCGCGACTGCACCATCGGTCAGGTGGGCGAAGGGATTCTGTCCATCGATCTCTACTACGAAGAGGGTGAGAAGGGCCCGTTCACACCCATCGTGCGCCACGTCGAGTTGCGCAACGTCACCAGCCGCAAGAGTCAGTACGGTCTCTACATGCGCGCCTATCCCAAGTCAGAGATCTCGGATATCCGCGTGGTCGATTGCACGTTCGACGGCGTGGCGAAGGGCAACCTGGCGGATGGCGTGAAGGGCCTGGTGTATCGCAACGTGAAGATGAACGGGCAACTCGTGAGCGGATCGTGAGCGTGGTTCGAACAGGCGCCGTGTGGCTGTTGAGTGTGTCATTGCTGGCGCCAACGGCCCTGCGCGCACAGGCCGCCGAGCCCGCATTGCAGCTTGGCGAAGGCATCCTGCAGCCGGGTGGACGCCCGCTGACCATTCCGCATGCCACGCCCCGTCGCACGGGGACGGCCACGCCATGGTCGGTGCGCTTCGCGCGCTCGGTCATGACGCGCAATCCGCAGAATCACCGGCGCTGGGACTACACGGCCGGTGTGGTACTCGGGGCCATCAACAAAGTGGGCGAGTCACGCCGCGACACCGCCATGACGGCGTACGTGAAGCGCAGCATGGACCGCTTCGTGAAGGCGGACGGCAGCATCGATGGCTATGACCGCGAGGAGTACAACATCGATGTCGTATCACAGGGACGGGTGCTCTTTGCACTGGGGGCCCGCGGCACGGATACACGCTACCGCAAGGCGGCCGATGTATTGCGCGCGCAGCTGGTGTCACACCCGCGCACGAGCGAGGGTGGCCTGTGGCACAAGAAGATCTATCCTCAGCAGATGTGGCTGGATGGGCTCTACATGGCCCAGCCTTTCCACGCACAGTACGCGGCCACATGGGCACCGACCGCCGAACGTGCCGCGATCTTTGATGATGTGGCCAAGCAGTTCCTGCTGGTGGCGCGTCACACGCGGGATCCGCGCACCAACCTGATGTACCACGGATGGGATGCCGCGAAAGCACAGCGGTGGGCGGACACGAGCACGGGCTTGTCGCTCAACTTCTGGGGACGTGCTGTTGGCTGGTACATGATGGGCGTGGTGGAAACGCTCGACTACTTGCCGGTCACACACCCCGATCGCGAAGCGATCATCCGCACGCTGCAGGACGCCGCTGATGGCATCGCACGCGTACAGGATCCGCTCACCGGGCTCTGGTGGGATGTGCTCGACGCCCCCAACCGCGGGGGTAACTATCTCGAGGCCAGCGCCTCGGCGATGTTCGTGTATGCGCTCGCCAAGGGCGTGCGAATGGGGTATCTGCCGGCGCGCTACCGGGCCGTCGCCGAGCGTGGCTTTGATGGCATCACGAGCAACCTGGTACGCGAATCGTCGTATGGCGTGTCGCTCATAAACGTCTGTCAGGTGTCCGGCCTTGGTGGTTCGCTGCGCAAGGACGGTTCGTATCGCGATGGCAGCTACGCGTACTACATCTCCGAGCCGGTGGTCACCGATGACTACAAGGGCGTGGGACCGATGATTCTTGCCGCGCACGAGTTGGGCCGATGAGCATGCTGTCGCGGTTGTTTTCGCTCGACGGTCGCATCGCGCTGGTGACTGGTGCGAGTCGCGGTCTTGGTCGCTCCATCGCTCTGGGGCTGGCCGAAGCAGGGGCCGATGTGATCTGCCACAGTTCACAGGCCGGTGGCGCATCGGAGACGGTGCGGGCTGTCGAGCAGCTCGGACGTCGGGCGTGGGCCTGCGCCGCAGATCTGTCGGATCGCGCGCAGGTACAGTCGCTCGCGGATGAGGCGCATGGCGCGGCGGGCAGCGCGGGCATTCACATCCTGGTGAACAATGCCGGCACCATCCGTCGTGCGCCGGCAGCAGACGTCACGCCCAGCGATTGGGATGCGGTGATGCGCCCGAATCTCGATGCCGCCTTTTTGCTGTCGCAGGCGGTGGGGCGCGGAATGCTCGAGCGGCGGCAGGGCAAGATCATCAACATCGCGTCACTGCTGTCGTTTCAGGGCGGTATCACGGTGCCCGCGTACACCGCCAGCAAACATGCCATTGCCGGCGTCACCAAGGCGCTCGCCAACGAGTGGGCCAGCAGTGGTGTGCAGGTGAATGCCATTGCGCCAGGCTACTTCAGCACTGACAACACGCAGGCCCTGCGCGACAACTCGGATCGTGCACCGCAGATCCTCGCGCGCATTCCGGCGGGCCGTTGGGGAGAACCCGATGATCTTGTCGGTGCCGCCGTGTTTCTGGCCAGTCGTGCCGCTGACTATGTGAATGGCCACCTGCTGGTTGTCGACGGCGGCTGGCTGGCCCGCTGATCCTCACGTTCCCCTTTTCGTATCCAACCATGCTGTACCTGCCGAATCCCGAAGGCACCAAGCGGATGTCCACCGACGAACTGCGTGCACACTTCATGGTGTCGTCGCTCTTCCACCGCGGAGCCGTGGCACTGCGTCTGGTGGACCTGGATCGTGTCGTGCTCGGTGGCGCCGTGCCACTGGCCACTCCGCTGCTGCTCGAGACGCCCGAAGCCTTGCGTGCCGACTATTTCTGCGAGCGTCGTGAACTCGGCGTGCTCAACATCGGCGGCGCCGGTTCGGTGCGCGTGGACGGCACCTCGTATCCACTCCAGGCGCACGATGTGCTGTACGTGGGGCGGGGCAGTCGGCAGGTGGAGTTTCTCAGCGACAACTTCAGTGCCCCGGCGCGTTTCTACCTGGTGAGCTACCCCGCGCACCGCGATTGCCCGACGTGCCTCATGACACCCGCCGATGCGGATGTGCTGGAGCTGGGCAGTGTGGAATCGGCCAACAAACGCCGCGTGCGCCGCTACATCCACGCGGGTGGCGCAGAGAGCTGTCAGTTGGTAATGGGCGTGACGACACTCGAACCCGGGAGTGTGTGGAATACCATGCCGGCGCACACGCACGAGCGGCGCACGGAGGTCTATCTGTATTTCGGCATGCCGGCTGAAGCGATGGTGGTGCATCTGCTGGGCGAGCCCACAGAGACGCGTTCGATGATCGTGCGCAACGAGGACGTGGCGCTGTCTCCAGGATGGTCGGTGCACGCGGGGTGTGGCACGCAGGCGTATGCCTTCTGCTGGGCGATGGGTGGCGAAAACAAGGACTACGCCGACATGCAGATGATCGGCATGGAGACGATTCGATGACATCGATCCTTCCGATGGTTCACTTTGTTCGTTCGTCGATCATTCTCGCTGCATCGGTCATCGCAGCGATGGGTTCCCCCGCCAGCGCATTGGCGCAGCCGCGGGAATTTGTCGTACAGGCCGAAAATCGCCTGGGGCTCGATCGCGTCGACGAAGTGCTGGGCGTGGCCTGGGGCACGGTCGCCAGCCGAGTGCCGGGAGCGACCAGTGCGAAGGTGCGAGTGCGTGATGTTGGCAGCGGTCGTGAGGTGCCCACGCAGGCGATCGATGTAGACGGCAACGGCACTCCTGATTCGTTGCTCATTCTGGCCGACTTCCGTGGCAAGGAGCTGCGCCGTTTCGTGGTGGACGCCGAAGCGCCCGCCAAGTGGCCAGCCCGCACATTTGTGCGCCACGACGATCCGCGCGATGACATGGCGTGGGAGAGCGATCGTCTCGCGTGGCGCATCTACGGGCAGGGACTCAAGAAGACATCGAGCGCGATGTCCAGCAGTGGCGTGGACATCTGGGTGAAGAAGTCGCACGGCCTCGTGGTGGAGAAGTGGTACACCAAGGGGCACGACGCCTATCACGTGGACGACGGCGAGGGTGCGGACTTCTACGATGTGGGCGAGACGCTGGGCGCTGGAGGCACCGCCCTCTGGCACAACGACTCGCTGTACCGCGCTGACAACTTCACGCAGTGGAAGATCGTGGCCATGGGTCCCATTCGCTCGATCTTCGAAGTGGAGTATCCGGAGTGGAAGGCGGGCGCGCTGGCCGTGACACAGACCAAGCGGTTCATCATTGATGCCGGTTCCAATCTGTATCGCGAAGAGAGCGTGTTTCGCACCAACGGCAGTACGAAGGAGATTCCCTACGCGATCGGTGAACTCAAGCGCGTCGGCATGGTGGGCACGATGAGTCGCAACGCCAGCTGGGCGTGGTTGACGGGGTGGGGACCGACCACGCCCAAGAAGGGCGGCGATGGTGAGATCGGCACAGCCATCCTGCTACCGCGGGAACGCCTGCGCGACTGGAAGGAGACGGGCAATCATTACCTCGGTATCACCTATGCCACACCCGGTGTGCCCGTGGTGCATTACGTGGGCGCCGGCTGGACGCTGGGTGGTGACTTCCGCGATGTGCGTGACTGGTGGCACTATCTGGATACCTACGCGCAGCGTCTGGCCTCGCCCATAGCGGTGACGGTCCCGTGAAGACCGTCCTGCTGGCGGGCTACCTGCTGATCTTCGCGAGCGCACCGGCACGCCATATTTCTGCGCTCGACGCGCAGGAAGTCGTGCCGCTGTGGTCGGGCAGTGCGCCGGGCGCGTTGGGCCGCACCGAGGAAGACACACCCACATTGACGGTGTTCCCCGCACGTGCTGATCGCGCGGATGGATCGGCGATGATCGTGTTCCCGGGCGGTGGCTACGACCATCTCGCCACCGACAAGGAGGGTGTGCAGGTGGCTCGCTGGTTCGCTGATCGAGGTGTATCGGCGTTCGTGGTGCGCTACCGCGTTGGGCCGCGCTATCATCACCCGATCATTGAACAGGACGGGCTACGAGCCGTGCGGGTGGTGCGCGCCAGCGCGGCTCGCTGGCGTATCGATCCCTCCCGCATCGCGGTGATGGGCTTTTCCGCTGGCGGCCATCTGGCCGGCTCGGTGGCCACGCATTGGACCGCTGGTGACAGCCAACAGGGCGATCCGGTGGAGCGCGTGAGCGCGCGTCCCGATGCGGCGCTGCTGATCTATCCGGTGGTTACCATGCAGGCGCCGTATGTGCACGCCGGCTCGCGTCGGCAGCTCATTGGCGAACAACCACAGCCCGACCTGGTGCGTGCGCTGAGTATCGAGACCCAGGTCTCGCGCGAGACGCCGCCAGTGTTTCTCGTGGCCAGCACCGAAGATCGCTCGGTGCCGGTGGAGAACAGTGTGACACTGTATCAGTCGCTGCGCCGCGCGGCGGTGCCCGCGGAGATGCACGTCTATGAACGCGGTCGCCACGGGTTTGGCTTGGCGGCGACCGACGCGGCGCTGTCCACCTGGCCACAACATGCGGCGGAGTGGTTGCGGCGCACGTTTCATGAACCGATTGCTCGGCCGGCGATCGTGGATACCGCAAGCACCAGCGCAGCGGTTGATCCGGCCTTTCGCGGCAAAGCGGGTGACAAGGTGAATGGCGTGCCGACCTATCGCACGATCAACGCGGCCATCGAAGGTGCGCCAAACTTTGCCCAGACGCCGTGGGTCATCCGGGTGCGTGCTGGGCGCTACGCGGAAAAGGTGCTGATCGAAAAGCCGAACATCCGGCTCATTGGTGCGCACCGCGACAGCACGATCATCACCTGGGGCGACGTGGCGTCCACGCCGGCGCCGGGAGGTGGCACATTGGGCACCCGTGGCACCTGGACGCTCAAGGCCACCCAGCCGGACTTCTGGCTGGAACGCGTGACGGTGGTGAACAGCTTCGACTACAACGCCAACGCGAAGAAGGCTGCCACCGACAGCACGAAGATTCGCGACACGCAGGGGCTGGCCGTCGCATTGACCGATCGCAGCGACCGCGCCGTGATCCGTGATGTGGTGCTACTGGGCAACCAGGACACCTTCTTCGCCGACGCGGGGCGCACCTACGTCACCAAGAGCCGCATCGAAGGCAATGTGGACTTCATCTTCGGTAGCGGGCGGGTGGTGTTCGACGATTGCGACATCGTATCGCTCGATCGTGGCAGCACCACCAACAACGGCTACATCGCCGCACCGAGCACCGACATCACGTCGTATGGCATGCTGTTCTACAAGTCGCGCCTCAAGAAGCAGTCCCCACAGATGGCCCCGGCGTCCGTCTCGCTGGGGCGGCCGTGGCATCCGGGGGGCAATCCCCGCGCCGTGGGCATGGCGATCTTCGTGGAGTGCTGGATGGACGATCATATCGGTGCGAAGGGGTGGGATCGCATGTCGGCCGGCCCCACGAACAACGGTGAGCGTGTGTGGTTCGAGCCGGAGAATTCGCGATTCGCCGAATACCGGAGCACGGGGCCGGGCGCCGTGGAGAGTGCCGGCCGTCGTCGGCTGTCGGACGGCGATGCCCTGACGTACACGCCAGACCTCTTCCTCGACGGCTGGAAGCCGGGAGGTGTGCAATGAACCGAGTGCCTTGGGCAGCGACGGTGGTACTGCTGGCCCTGCCGCTGTCGGCGCAGGACACGCGCACAGTGACGGAACCTGTACGGCCAACAGCCTGCGTCACGCTGGATGCGCAGCTCGCCATAGTGGGTGACACGACCCTCGCCGCCGCCGATGAAGCACGCCTCGATACGCCGCGTATTCAGGCGGCCATCAATGGGTGCGCCGCTGGCCAGGCGGTGGTGTTGCGCGCCCAGGGGGCGAAGCGGGCGTTCGTCTCCGGCGCGCTGCAACTCAAGACCGGCGTGACGCTGGTGGTGGACACCACGGCGGTGTTGTTCGCGTCACGCGATCCGCGGCAGTTCGACACGGCGCCCGGCGCCTGCGGTGTGTTGAGCCAGGGGCCACGCGGCTGCAAGCCGCTCATTGCTGCCGACCGTGCGGACCACAGTGGGGTGATGGGCCCGGGCACCATTGACGGCCGTGGCTGGGCAGCGTTGCTGCGGGGCGGCCCCACGTGGTGGGAGATGGCCGAACAGGCGCGCGACACGAAGTACAGCCAGCAGAATCCGCGACTCATCGTCACGTCCCGCTCGAACGACTTCACGCTGTACCGGCTGACGCTGCGCAACAGCCCCAACTTCCACGTCGTGATCGAGCGTGCGGATGGTTTCACCGCGTGGGGCGTGATCATCAACACGCCACGTGGTGCCCGCAACACCGACGGTATCGATCCCTCGGGGTCGCGCAACGTGTCCATCGTGCACAGCTATATCCACACCGGCGACGACAACATCGCGATCAAGGCCGGTGGAGCCGGTGCGGCGCGCAACATCACGGTGGCCAACAGCCACTTCTACAACGGCCATGGGGTGTCGGTTGGCAGCGAGACCGACGGCGGTGGCGGTGCCATTCTCGTGCGTGATGTGACCTTCGTGGGCACCGACAACGCCCTGCGCATCAAG
>NZ_DASWXE010000168.1:0-2015 GCF_036405635.1 Gemmatimonas sp.
GGCGCGGGCAAGAGCACGCTCATGCAGTTGCTGCTCGGCGTGGAACGTCCCGGTGAGGGACAGGTGCGCTTTCGTGGCCAAGAGATGCGGGCCTGGCCGCGGCAGCAACTGGCGCGGGAGATTGGCGTGGTGCCACAAGGCGAAGTGGAACCGCTCTTCACGGTGCGCGACACCGTGGCCATGGGTCGCTACGCGCATCTGGGTGCATGGCAGCGCGAACGTACGGAAGATGTGCAGGCCATCGACCGGGCCATGTTGCAGTGCGACGTGCAGCAGTTCGCGGACCGTTGGGTGCCGACTCTGTCGGGCGGTGAACGCCAGCGTGTGCGTGTGGCCCGCGCCCTGGCACAGGAAACACGCGTGATCGTGCTCGACGAACCCACCACCTATCTCGACATCCGCCATGAGATGGCGATGTTCGAGCAGGTGCGTCGTTTGCGCGATGGCGGTGTGACCGTGGTGCTGGTGACGCACAACCTGAACCTCGCGGCGCGCTATGCCGATCGCATGGTGTTGCTGCGCGACGGTGCCATCGTCGCGACCGGAACGGCAGCCGAGGTGTTGACGGCCGAGCGCGTGGCCGAGGTATACGAGTGGCCGGTGGACATCGAATGGCATCGGGATGGTGCACCGCAGGTCGTGCCGCGCGGTGGATCCCCGGTGACGGGCGGCATCACATGAGACTCAGCCTCCCACTGCTCTGCGCCGTCACAGCCGTGCTATTGGCGCCTGTGCACGAATTGCGCGCGCAGGTGTCCGGCGAAGTGCGTGGACGGATCACGGAAGCCGGTACGGGTCGCCCGGTGGCCGACGCACGCATCGAGATGGAAGGCGTGAGCACCAGCGCTCGCACCAATGCCGACGGCACCTATCTCGTTCGCAGTCTCGAACCACGTGCCTATGTGGTGCGTGTTCGCGCGCTGGGATTCGTCGAGCGCGCGCTCGATGTGACCGTGCAGAATGCGCGCGTGACCCAGCTCGATGTGGTACTGCAAGCAATGGCCCCGGTGCTGGAACGCATGGTGGTGGCAGCGCAGCGCGACTCCATCGCGCCCAACGCCACCACCTTCACGCGCGCAACCATCGAGGCATCCGGCCAGCGCGATCTGGGCGACCTGCTGCAGACCACACCGGGCGTGGTCATCACCCGTTCCGGTGGCCCCGGTCAGCCGGCCCGCGTGTCCATTCGTGGCTCATCGTCCAACCAGGTACTCATCCTGCTGGACGGCGTGCCGCTCAACTCCGCCATCTCCGGGTCGGCTGACCTGTCCACCATTCCGCTCGAGAACATCGAGCGGGTCACCGTCCTCACCGGCGCGCAGTCGGCCCGCTACGGCCCACGCGCCATGGCCGGCGTGATCGAGATCGTCACGCGGCGTTCACGCCATGAACGTTCGGCGCTCGTACGCGGTGGCGCACTCGGCGAATTGGGTGTGGCCGGTACGCTGGGCACTTCGGTGCACCGCGCCAATGGTACACGCTCTGCATCGCTGGGCGTGGATCATCGGTCGGTGCAGGGTGATTTCTCTTATCCCATACCAGCTGTCCGCGGTGGCGGGCGCGCCGATCGCCTCAACGCCGATGCGACCACCACACAGGTGGTGGGTAGTGCCGGCCTCGAAGTGGGACATCGCCAGTTCACGGTGCGCGGCACCTATGGCAGCACCGATCGCGGCATGGCCGGCACGATCGTGCAGCCATCGCTGTCGGGTCGCCAGCAGTTCTCGCGCCTGAACGGTGGTGTCACCGCGCAGTGGAGCCCGTCGCGTTGGGTGATCGCGTCGGCGGCCGATGTCACGCGCGAACGCGGGATGTACACAGATCCCACCCCGCCCTTCGGCCAGCCACTCGCCGACACCGTGACCGCCAACGGACTCACGGTCACATCATCCGCCACGGCAGCATGGCGCCTGATGACCACATCGGCCGGCATCGATGTGCGCCACATCGCGCTGGCCAGCAACAATCTCGCGGCCAACGCCCCCGACGGACAAACACTCGCCGGCGCATGGTTC
>NZ_DASWXE010000169.1:0-2935 GCF_036405635.1 Gemmatimonas sp.
GCCTGCAGCTCGGCGCCGAGTGAGTGACATGAACGCGGGAGAGGCGCTGCGCTTCTCGCGTATCCTCCTCAAGATCTCCGGCGAAGCACTCGCCGGAGATCGTGGCGTGGGATTCGATTTCGACCGAATCGGGTTCTTCGCTGACCAGATCGTGGAAGTGGCCCGCATGGGTGTGCAGCTCGGCCTGGTCATTGGCGGCGGCAACATCGTGCGCGGCACTCAGCTTTCGCAGATGGGTATGGACCGGGTGGGCGCCGACTACATGGGCATGCTCGGCACCGTCATCAATGCGATGGCGTTGCAGGACGTGCTCGAGAAGAAGGGGCTGGATACCCGTGTCATGACGGCCATCCGCATGGAAGAGCTGGCGGAGCCGTACATCCGTCGTCGTGCCTTGCGGCACTTCGAAAAGGGACGTACGGTGATCTTCGCAGCCGGCACCGGTAATCCGTATTTTTCCACGGACACGGCCGCCGTCCTGCGGGCCATCCAGATGAAGGCCGACGTCATCATCAAGGCGACCAGCGTTGATGGTGTGTATTCGGCTGACCCCAAGAAGGACCCGAACGCCACGTTCTACGAAACGATCAGCTACCGTGACGTGATGCTCGAAGAGCTGCGCGTGATGGACCAGACGGCCATCACGCTCTGCAAGGAGAATCAGTTGCCGTTGATCGTGCTCAACCTCAACAGCCCCGGAGCCATCGTTCGCGCCATCCGCGGCGAGCGCGTCGGGACACTGGTTTCGTGAATACGCCATGAGCACAACTGCGCAGATCCTGAAGGACGCCAAGAGCGGCATGGAGAAGGCCATCGAGAACTCCAAGAAAGAGTTCTCGAGCGTTCGCTCCGGGAAGGCGTCCCCGAACATGTTGGATACCATCAAGGTCGAGGCGTACGGCTCGTTTGTGCCGCTCAACCAGGTGGCATCCATTGCGGCGCCAGAGCCGCGCATCCTGCTGGTCACCCCGTTCGACAAGGGGCAGGCCAAGGTGATCGAGAAGGCGATCCGTGAGTCGGAGCTGGGCCTCGACCCTGCCCATCAGGGCGGCGTGATCCGCGTGCCGCTGCCGAGCATGAACGAGCAGCGTCGCAAGGAACTGGTGAAGGTGTTGCACAAGATGGCAGAGGACGGCCGCATCGCCGTGCGTCATGCCCGGACGGATGGTCGTGACAAGCTCAAGAAGCTTGATGGCGTCTCCGAAGACGACAAGAAGCACACCGAGAAGGACCTGCAGAAGGTCCACGATGACTTCATCGGCAAGCTCGACGCCTTGGTGAAGGCGAAGGAAGCCGAATTGATGGAGGTTTGAGTCCGTCCTGCGGACCGATCGTGGATGTGCGCGTCACCGCCCTCACCTGACATGACGGAATCATCGTCGGAGCTCCTCGCACGCATTCGTGTGCATGGGGCGGTGCCGCGTCACATTGCGATCATCATGGATGGCAATGGTCGTTGGGCGCGCGAGCGCCACATGCCGCGAGCCTTCGGGCATCGGTCCGGTATGAAGGCCGTGCGCGAAGTGGTGGAGGGCGCCCTCGAGGCCGGTGTCGAATGGCTGTCGCTGTTCGCGTTCTCTCAGGAGAACTGGCAGCGCCCGGAAACCGAAGTGTCGGCGCTGATGTCGCTGCTCGAGGAATACATCGCGCGCGAAGCGTCCGAATTAGCCCAGCAGGGTGTCCGCGTGTATGTGCACGGCGATCTGAGCCGGCTCAATGCGGCGGCATCCAGAGCCGTGCGCCGCGTGATGGACGAAACGGCCAGCGGAACGCGCCTCGGACTCAACCTGTTCATTTCGTATGGTGGACGTGCCGAACTGGTACGCGCCACGAAGCAACTGGCCGAAGATGTCCTCGCCGGTCGCCTGTCACCCGATGCGATAACCGAGGAAGAGATCAGCACCCGCCTGTATACGGCCGGCTGTCCTGATCCCGACCTGCTGATCCGCACATCGGGCGAACAGCGGCTGTCGAACTTCCTGCTGTGGCAGGTCGCATATGCCGAGCTGTTCATCTCCAGCCTCTATTGGCCCGACTTCGACCGCAAGGCGCTGTACGGAGCCATCGCCGACTTTCAGCGGCGCGATCGTCGCTTTGGCCGCGTGAGCACGTGAACGAGCTCGCGCGTCGCGTCATCGTGGCGCTCATCGGCGCGCCGCTCGCCATCGGTCTGATCTGGATCGGCGATGCGGCGCTCACCACGCTGCTTGGCGTCATGGCTGCCATTGGTGCGTGGGAGTTCTATCGCATTGCCCGGGAGGGCGGTGCCACGCCGATGGGTCCCATCGGCATCGCCATTGCCGCACTCATCCCGATTGGCGTTCACGCGCACTACCTCGGCGTCGCGGCGATGCCGATTGCCCTCATCGTCCCGTTGCTGGCCATTGGCCTTCTGGGCGTGAGCATCTGGCTACGCGGTGTGGATGGGAAGCCGCTGCAGGCCACCAGCAGCACGCTGTTTGGCGCCATCTACACCGGCGGCACGCTGAGCTTTGCGTATGCGCTGCGCTATCACAACTACGCAGTGGGCGATCTGGCCGGTGCGTTGGTCGTGATCATTCCCGTCGCGCTCACCTGGGCCAGTGACACCGGTGCGTACTTCAGCGGACGTTTGATCGGCGGCCGCAAACTCATGCCGTCCGTCAGCCCCGGAAAGACCGTCGCCGGCGCCGTTGGTGCCGTTGTCACGACCGTCATCGTGGCCTACGCCATGATGCGCTGGTTGCTCATTCCGCATGCGCAGCTGGCCTTCACGACCATCGGCGTGGTGATCTTCGGTGTGCTGATCAGCAGTACGGCACAGGTTGGAGATCTGGCCGAGTCGCTGCTCAAGCGCGAAGCGGGTGTGAAGGACAGTGGCACGCTGTTCCCGGGTCATGGCGGTGTGCTCGACCGACTCGACTCGCTGTTCTTCGTATTGCCCACCGCTTACGTG
>NZ_DASWXE010000170.1:0-2398 GCF_036405635.1 Gemmatimonas sp.
CACCGACGTGAGTGGCACACCACGATACAGTGCCTGCTCGTCTATCGGGTGCTGTCCGGCGAGCACCCGCAACAGCGTCGACTTGCCGCTGCCGTTGTCACCCACCAGCGCAATGCGCTCGGGGCCGCGCACTTCCAGGTGCACATGCGACAGCAGTGGTGTTTGATCGACCACACTGACGGTGGCATCGCGCAAAGCGACCACCAGCGTACCCGACGCAAGGCCACTGCGCGCGGGTGGCAGAGTCAGCGTCGCGTGTTCTTCAAGACGGTCGCGCGCGTCGCGTACACGGACATCCGCTTCGTCGTTGGCACGAGCGGCAGTGCCGGAAAGACGTGCGCCGGTGCCTTCGCTGCGTTCCTTCATCATGCCCAGCATGATGCGAGGGATGCCACCATCGCCGCGTGCGCGTCGTCCGCTCGCGTCCCGACGCGCCTGTCGTTCGCGGGCGGCCTGTTGTTCACGCCGAACACGATCACGGGATGCGAGCGCACTGGCATGCTCACGCTCGGCGGCCAGACGCTGAGCATCTCTTTCCTCCACGTAGTGATCCCAGTTGCCGCCGTAGCTGCGCACGGTGCCGCGCTCGATGGCCACGATACGATCGACGTGCCCGAGCAGCGACCGGTCGTGTGTGGCCACCAAAAGCCCACGAGGCCAGCTACGCACGAGTTGATGCACCGCACCACGATGTGTGGCATCGAGATCGTTCGTGGGTTCATCGAGCAGCAGCAGGTCGGGCGCGTCGAGCAACACCGCCGCCAAACGCAGGCGTGTGCGCTCACCGCCGCTCACATCGTGCAGTGGCCGATCCGGCGTGATGTGCTGCAGACCGAATGTTGTGAGCGCGTCGGTGACCCGGTCGGCCAGATCCCAGCGATCACCGATGCACTGCACGTCCTCGGCGGAGCCAAGGCCCGCATCGCAGCGGGACAGCGCGGCGAGCACATCGGCCACCCCCAACAGGTGGGCCACCGTGGCGTCCTCGGGCAGCGTACTGCGCTGCGTGAGTACGCCGATCCGACCGGTGCGCTCGATGGTGCCGCCGTCGGGCGTGCGCTCCCCGCTGAAGCAGTGCAGCAGGGTGCTCTTGCCCGATCCGTTCGGGCCGATCAGTCCGACGCGCTCGTTGGCGACCGAGAGCGTGACGTCGGAAAGGAGAGCGCTACCGTCGGGACGAAGCGCAGTGAGTTGCGTGGCGACGAGCCACGGCGATGAAGGACGAGACATGGAAGCACCGGACAGGCGTATAGAGCGCGGCATCCACGTGATGCCGGCAAGAGACGGTTGTCTGGTGCTGATCCATGCTGCTCCTCACATCGGGAGAGGGGCATCGCCGGGTGCGATGCCAGTCCCGAAATATACTCCTTCCGCTGTGCAGAGTGCCGACTACTTCCGGGCTGCCGGGCCGCTCAAATAGTCCGTGGCCAGGTTCGCCATGGCCCGCACGCCCGTCTCCAGCGCACCCTCATCGGCGAAGAACAGCGGTGAGTGATTCACCGCCACCGTCGACATGTCGGTGCCCTTGGGGGTCACGCCGAGGAAGAAGAACACACTGGGAATGGTGCGCGCGAACTCCGGGAAATCTTCCGACCCCATGATGGGCCCGATCATCTGCAGACCATTCGCACCCGCCGAACGCTTGAGCGTGGGAAGCATGCGATCGGTGAGCGACGTGTCGTTGGCCTGCACCAGGCCACCCTTGTCGATCTTCACGATGGCCGTGGCGCCGGCCGAGTGGGCGATGTCTTCGGCGGTGCGCGTGATGCGGGCGGCAATGTCGGCGCGCATGGCGTCGTCGAATGTGCGCAGCGTGCCCACCATCACCACACTGTCGGGAATGATGTTGCTGCGATTGCCACCGGTGATCTGCCCCACCGTGATCACCGACGGCAGGTAGGCCACGTTCACCTGACGGCTGGCGATGGTCTGCAGGCCGAGCACCACCTGCGACGACACGACAATGGGGTCGACACCCGACCACGGCTGCGAACCGTGCGTCTGCTTGCCCTTGATGATGATCGTGAAGTTGCCGGCCGCCGACATCTGCGGGCCCACACGCAGTCCGATCGAACCCACCGGCGTGGGCCACACGTGCAGGCCAAACACTGCCGCTGGTGCGGGATTGGTGAGCACACCGTCCTTCACCATCGCCGCTGCGCCGCCCAGTCCTTCCTCGGCCGGCTGGAAGATGAATTTCACCGTGCCGGGCAGAGTGGCCTTCATTCCGGCGAGTACTTCCGCCGCGCCCATGAGAATGGCCACATGATTGTCGTGACCGCAGGCATGCATGACGCCCACTTCGGCGCCCTGCCACTGCGTGCGCACCTTGCTGCGGAACGGCAGGTCGACGAGTTCGGTGACCGGTAGTCCGTCCATGTCGGCACGCAGCGCCACC
>NZ_DASWXE010000171.1:0-22903 GCF_036405635.1 Gemmatimonas sp.
GGTCTCGTGGGATCGTCCAACCTCGACTTCCGTTCTTTCTGGCTCAATGCGGAATGCAACGTGTTGATCTTCGACGACGCTTTTGGCAAAGCGCTCGATCAGAGCTTCGAAGAAGATCTGTCGGGGAGCACCGAGATCACACTCGCCGCCTGGAAGCAGCGCGGTCTGGTGCATCGACTGCTCGATCGCACCGCCCGCGGACTGCGTTGGGCGTTGTAGTCCGCGCATCGGCAATTCGCATGTGCATGTCGATTGGCATGTCGACTGGCATGTGATGCGCATGCGGATGTGCGGGATTCCCTGACGCGTCGGACAGGAGTCCCCGATGGAGCTGGGTTGGCGGATAGGCGACCATTCGCCCATGTCCGCGCCCGCCGATGTGATCACCACCCTGCCGCATGACCTGTCGCCGCTCCGGCGTGGGCCGGTCATGGTGGCGAGCGACGGGGCACCGGAGACCAATGACGCGCTGTTCAGTGCGGCGCGACTGGCCGGTTCGGCCCTGGGCGCACCGATCGAAGTGATCGGCGTGTGTGAGCCGATCACGGGCGTTGCGGGTGGCATGGATGTGCTGCCCGTGCCCGCAGAGCTCGACGAGTCACGACGCGTGACCATGCTGTCGGACCTGCGGCGGTCGGTGTCGATTGCCGCATCGGGAGATCCGCAATGGCCCATTCATGTGGTCGTGGGCTCACCCTCGCGGTTGCTCGCGCAGGAAGCGGCCGACCGTGATGCCGCGCTGATGGTGATGGGCATCGGTCGGCACAATCCACTGGACCGGCTGTTCGGCACGGAGACGACGCTGGCCACGCTCCGGGAATCACGCGTGCCGGTGCTGGCGGTGGGCGCGCACTTTCCCGCCACGCCGGTGCACGCGGTGGTGGGGCTCGACTTCAGCGCGGCGAGTGTGCGTGCGGCGCAACTGGCCATGCAGATGCTCACCACGGGGGGGCGTCTCACACTGGTGCATGTGCGTCCGCGTTTCGAACATCCGTCCTCAGATTGGCAGACATGGGACGCTGAATACGGTCGTACACTGCCGCCGTTGTTTGTGCAGGTGCGGCGCCTGCTCAATGCGCCGACTGAGATAACGGTGGACACGGTCACGGTGCGCGGTGATCCGGCACCGGCACTGCTGGCCTTTGCGCAGCAGGCGCGGGCGGACCTGGTCGCGGTTGGCACGCAGCGGCATACGCTGCTGGAACGGCTGATCGTGGGATCGGTGGCGACGCGAGTTCTTCGGACAGCGAGATGTGGCGTGTTGGCGGTACCGCAGATCTGAACGCGGGGTTCAGATATTCAGAGGTCAGATATCAGAGATCAGAGATCTGACGGATATAGAATGTGAGAGATCAGACCTTCGTAGATGTCAGAGGTCTGAGCACTGGCGCCGGCTGCCTGTCGTGCGCGGCGAGGGGGGCTGATTTCAGATACCAGACGTCAGATTTTAGACGTCTGATATCAGAAGACCCGGAGATTGAGATAGCGCCTGGGATTCTTCTTCACGTCGGCGACCAGGGCGCGCAGTTCGCGCACGAGTGAGTCGCTCTGCTGATACAGCGCGGGGTCGTTCATCATCAGGCCGAGCGTGCCGTTGGTGCCGTTGGCCTTCATGAACACCGAGTCGGCGCGCGAGATCACCGTCGACAGGCGCGCTTCGGTGCGATCGAGCTTGGCGGTCATGTCGCGCAGGTTGGTGGTAGCGGTGAGCAGTTCCCGCGCGGCTTGCTGTGAGCTGGACACGATCTGCTGCAGTTCACCGTTGCTGGTCGCCGAATCCATGCGCGAGGAAAACGCATTCAGACGATCGGCGGCGGCGTTGATGCGCGTGACACCGCTGTGTACATCACCACTGATCTGGTCGAGATTCTTCGACTGCACGTCGATGGTCTTGGCCAGCACTGTGGAGAGATGGGCGAAATTGCGGATGGATTCGCGCAACTCCTTTGCCGCATCGTCGTCGAACGCCACCTGCACACGATCGGCCACCTTGGCCACATCACCGGCCAGACGGCCCGCCACGGTGGTGAGTTGCGCGATGTCGGGCATCACGGCACCTGCGAGGGTGTCGCTCTGCGTGCGCGCTTCGGCGATGGCGGCGCGCAGATCACGATCGGGTGGCACGCCAGTGGCTGTGGTGATCGTTGCCTGCCATTCGCCGAACAGGCTTGATGCTGCCAGCAGCACCACCGGGTCGGGTGGTAACTGCACACCACGATCGAGACCCAGCGAGATGATCACCCATCCCGGTGCGCCGAGGGCGATCGATTCCACGCGCCCCGAGCGCACACCGCGGATCACCACCGGATTGCCCAGTGCCACGCCGCCCACTTCGCGGCTGCGCACGGTCACGTGCTGCTGACGCCCGCCGAGGTCGGCCTGCTTGATCCACAACACCGTGCCCACGATCAGCACCGTGGCAATGAGCACGGTGAGACCGACGATGAAATCACTGGTGCGTTTCGAAGTGGTCATGACGCAAAGGGACAGAGATTCAGAGGCGCGTAGCTCATCGCAGCGAACGACCGGTGAGCCACACCATCGCCCAGAAAGCATCGAGCACGAGAATCATCACGGCGGAGATCACGACGGCGCGCGTAGCGCTGCGCCCCACACCCTGCGCACCGCCCTGGGTGTTCAACCCCGCTCGGCACCCAATAAGTGCCACTGCGGCGCCGAAGCTGGCCGATTTCACCAGTCCGTAGCGCACATCGAACGGTTGAAAGAACAACCGCACGCCCTTGAGAAACTGCGGCGTGGAGATGTCGAGCAGTACGAGCGACGCCACCCAACCCGACAGCAGCCCCACCAGCATCGCCATGCCCACCACCACCGGAAACATCACCGCCGATGCCACCACACGGGGCACCACCAGATGACTCATCGGGTCGAAGGTGAGCGTCTCGAGCGCGTCGATCTGCTCGGTGACACGCATCGTGCCCAACTCGGCGGCGATGTTGGCACCCACACGCCCCGCCAGCGCCAGACCGGTGAGCACCGGGGCCAGCTCGAGCACGACAGTCTTTTGCACCAAGGTGCCCACGAAATACGGCGGTACCAGATCGCCCACGCTGTAACTCGCCAGCAGGGCCAGCACGATGCCGGTGAAGAGGGCGATGAACACGCCGATGGGCAACGACTCCACGCCCAGAATGCGCGCGTGCGTGGAGAACTCTGGCAGCCACTGCTTCGTGTCTTTTGTGGCGCGCAGGACCTCACGCACGAACCGCGCACCGGTGCCAACGGGTTCGATCAGGCGACGGGTCACACCACCCAGCGCGCTGATGCGCTCATGCAGACGATCCGCGATGCCCACCGGTTCGACAGGCATGGTCATGGCCAGCGCACCAGTACACCCGCGCCAACGGCCACACCCAGCAACAGCAGACCCACCGCCACATGCCAGCGATAGCGCGGGGCGCCCAGCACGAGCGTGATGACCAGCTTGAGCATGGTGTTGGACAACACGCCGATGCCCATGGCCGCCGCCGCGATGCGTACATGGTTGGTCTCGCCGGCATCGGTGCCGTAGCGCGCCATGGACACGGTCAGTGCGTCGACATCGGTGAGACCGAGCAGCGTGGCGGAAGCCAGCACGCCCGTTTCTCCCGCCGTGCGCTGCACCCACGCGATGGCGAACAGCACGACCTGAAACGCGATCGCCATCTGCAACGATGACCAGAGGCCCAGTGGATTCTCACCAAGCCCCGCCGACACGGTATCACCAGCGTCTTCCTGCTTCGCAGGCCGCGTGCCCCGCTCGCGCCAGAGCACGAAGGCGATAAGGCTCACACCCACAAAGAACGCCGGACCGAGTACAAAACTCGCTGCCAGCCCCACTGCGGGCTGCAGCATGGTGGAGATCACCAGCACGCGCGGCACCAGCACCGTGCACGCCGCCACCACGCCCAGCGCGAGCGGCAATGCCAACGCACCGCTGGCATCGTCGCGACTACGGCGACTGAACGTGAGCGTCACTGCGGTGGACGACACGAGTCCGCCCAGCAAACCCGTCACTGCGAGGCCATGCGTCTCGCCGATCACGCGGCGCGCGATGTAGCCCGCGAAGTTGAGCGCCGAGAAGATCAGCACCACAATCCAGAGCTGGCGCGGCTGAAAGGCGTCGTATGGACCGAATGATCCCGCCGGAATGAGTGGCAGGATCACCAGCGCCAGCACCGCGAACTGGAGCGCGGCGCGCATCTCGTTGGGCGCCACCCGTGTCAGCACATCCTGCAAGCGCGACTTTTCGGCCAGCAACAGCACCGACAGGGCTCCCGCGGCGCTGGCCACGGTGCGATGACCCAGGCCGGCTACCACACCCAACACCACCACCAGCAACGCCACGACTTCGGTGGTGCTGTCGGCGCTGGTGCCGGGGCGGTTCATGGCCGTGAAGTACGAGACCACCACGAACGCCAGCGCGGCCCCGGCCACGAGGATGCCCGCCGGCTCCAGCCCAAGTCGCAGCAGCCACCCGGCAAATCCACCCAGGGCGCCCAGCAGCGCAAAGGTTCGCACGCCGCCAAATCGCCCGTCCGGACCCTTGGTGTGCCCCGACCATTCGCGCTCGATCCCCACCGCCATCCCGACAAGGGTGGCGACCAGCAGGTCGAAGGCGATGGTCAGGTCGAACATATGGGCAACGTACTGTATGGTCGCCGCTGGGCGAGAGGAAAAACCTCACAAAGGCAGTGCGCTATCCTTTCATCCGGATTGATGGATATATTGCGGCGTGACCACTCCCCGGCTGTCCATCCACGATCGTATGGTCGAGCTCGCCGATCCGACCCGCAGCCGACTACTGGCCGCGATCGAGCGACAGGAACTGACCGTGGGAGAACTCGCCGCCGCTCTGCAGCTGCCGCAGAGCACGGTGAGCCGACACCTCAAGATTCTGGCCGATCAGGGATGGCTGGCGTCCCGGGCTGAAGGCGCCAGCCGCTGGTACCGCCGCCACCCCCAACTCGATCCGGCCATGCTCGCGTTGTGGAGTCTGGTGCGGGAAGCCTTCGCCTGTACCCCCGCCGCGCTGCAGGACGCCGCCCGGGTGGATGCTGTACTCGCCGCGCGCCGCACGGTCACACAGAGCTTCTTCGCCACGGCCAGTGCGGAATGGGATGACCTGCGCGCACAGCTCTTTGGTGCGCGCGCCGACCTGCTCGCCCTTTTGGCGCTGCTCGATCCCACGTTGGTGGTCGGCGACCTCGGCTGCGGCACCGGCGCGCTCAGTGCCGCGCTCGCTCCGCATGTGCGCGAAGTCCATGCGATCGACGCTTCGCCCGCGATGCTTGCGGCAGCAGCAGCACGCCTCGCACCGTTTGCCCATGTCACGGTGACTGAGGGCGCCATCGAAGCACTGCCGCTGGATGATCACGCCCTCGATGTGGCCGTGCTCATGCTGGTGTTGCATCACGTGGCCGATCCGCTGCGTGCGCTGCGTGAAGTACATCGTGTATTGCGTCCCGCCGGGCGCGTGCTGCTGGTGGACATGCAGCCGCATGCGCACGAGCGCTATCGCGACACGATGGGACATGTGTGGCTGGGGTTCCCGGCTGACACGCTGACAGGCTGGCTGCACGAAGCGGGCTTCGTCGATGTGCGCGTCACGCCGTTGCCGCTCGACGCGGCGGCGAGCGGCCCGGCGCTGTTTGCCTGCACCGCAACCGCACTGCCAAAGCCGGCGCAGGTGATCGCATGACCGAGACATCTCGCAGGCGTTGCAACACCAATGACGTTCTCCGTAGCACTGCACGTTTCACGACACGTACGACGACACGCTGTACCACATTCATTTCACATCACCGAAACCGCACATGAGCACTTCCATCATGACCGAAAAGGGCGTCGCGTTGTTGGCGTCGCTCGATCGCCCCACCTTCGCCGTGCGCGACCTTTCGCTCGCCGAGTGGGGCCGCAAGGAAATCCGCCTGGCCGAGCAGGAAATGCCGGGTTTGATGGCGCTGCGCGCGGAGTACGGTGCGGCGCAGCCGCTCAAGGGCGCGAAGATCATGGGTTCGTTGCACATGACGGTGCAGACGGCCGTGCTGATCGAAACGCTCGTCGCCCTGGGCGCGGATGTGCGCTGGGTGTCGTGCAACATCTTCTCCACGCAGGATCACGCGGCGGCGGCCGTGGCGGTGGGTCCGAACGGCACGACCGACAAGCCGAATGGCACGCCGGTGTACGCGTGGAAGGGCGAAACACTCGAGGAGTACTGGTGGTGCACCGAGCAGGCGCTGATGTGGCCCGATGGCACGGGTCCGAATCTGCTGCTGGATGATGGTGGTGACGCGACGCTGCTCGTGCACCGTGGCACCGACTTCGAGCGTGACGGTAAGGTGCCGGCGTTCGACGCGGACAACGAGCCGGAAGAGTGGGGCGTGATCCTCGATCTGTTGCGTGTGGAGCAGCAAAAGAACCCGGGTCGCTGGACCAAGGTGCTCGCGGGCATTCGCGGCGTGTCGGAAGAAACCACCACGGGTGTGCATCGCCTGTACGAGATGGAGAAGGCGGGCACGCTCGCGTTCCCGGCCATCAACGTGAACGACGCGGTGACCAAGTCGAAGTTCGACAACCTGTACGGCTGCCGTCACTCGGTGGTGGACGGCCTGAACCGCGCGACCGACGTCATGCTGGCCGGCAAGATTGTCGTCGTGCTCGGCTACGGCGATGTGGGCAAGGGCTGCGCGCAGGCCCTCAAGGGTCAGGGTGCGCGTGTGGTCATCACCGAAATCGACCCGATCTGCGCCCTGCAGGCCGCCCTCGAGGGCTATCAGGTGACGACGCTCGAAGACATTGTCGATCAGGCCGACATCTTCGTGTCCGCGACGGGCAACAAGAACGTCATCACGGTGGAGCATATGAGCCGCATGAAGGACAAGGCCATCGTGTCCAACATTGGTCACTTCGACAACGAGATCGACATGGCCGGTCTCAAGAAGGTCGAAGGCATGAAGCGCGTGAACATCAAGCCGCAGTACGATGAGTTCCAGCTGCCGAGCGGTCGTTCCATTCTCGTGCTCGCCGAAGGCCGCCTGATGAACCTGGGCTGTGCCACGGGTCACCCGAGCTTCGTAATGAGCGCCAGCTTCAGCAATCAGGTGCTTGCCCAGCTCGAGCTGCATGCGCGCGCCGAATCGTACGAGAAGAAGGTGTACACGCTGCCCAAGCACCTCGATGAAAAGGTGGCGCGACTGCACCTCGAGAAGCTTGGCGTAAAGCTGACCACGCTTACTGCCGACCAGGCGTCGTATATTGGCGTAGACGTCAACGGTCCGTACAAGGCGAATCACTACAAGTACTGAGATCGTACCTGCAGTGACTCGGCGGGCCGGCGTGATGCCGGACTCTATCGAGGCGCGGAGCCGCTGGCCTTCACAGGTCGGCGGCTCCGAATGGCCGTGAGGGCAACAATGTCAATCAACATGAAGGCCTCCCGGAAACCGCTCCTCACTTCCGTCGGGCTGCTTTTCGGGCTGGCGAGTGTTTCGCTGCCAACCATTGTCGGAGCACAGGAAACTCCGCGTGCGCGGATTGAAGGGGTTGTCTTCGACAGCACGACTTTCAATCCGATGAGACGCACCACTGTCCAGGTGGCTCCGGTGTCGGATCTCGGAGAGGCGCGTACCACCCTGACGGATTCGCTCGGACGTTTCCGCTTTGACAGCCTGCCCCCTGGTTCCTGGCTGCTGGCGGCAATTCATCCACGCTTCGACTCGCTGGGTATCGAGCAGCTCACGCGACAGGTCTCGGTGGGGAGGCGTGGTACGACCCGCGTGCAGCTGAGTACACCCACGACTCGCGTCCTTTTCGCAAAAATCTGCGGCACACAATCCTCCACGGACACGTCGGGATTTCTCGTCGGCAGATTGCGTCAGGCCGAGTCGGGTCGCACACCAGTGCGAGGGCGAGTACGCGCGCAGTGGATCGAATACATGCTGAGTGCGTCGGGTGTGCGGACGCACATGATGGGAACGGAAGCGACGACCGACGATGCGGGCCACTTCGTGGTGTGCGGTACTCCCACGACCGGGATGGTGCGCCTCGCGGCCTGGCGTACCAATGTCGCGGACCAACTGCCACTCGACTCGTCGGGCGTGATCGATCAGGAAGTGCCGGCCGGTGGTCTCTGGCGCCGGGATCTATACGTGGGATCCGCCAGCGCAGTGCCCGTGCAGATCACCACACCATCTCCGGTCGACTCCCAGTCGCCGACTCACGTTGATACCTCGACGATCACGGTCGCGAGAGGATCGGCCGGACTCCGTGGCACCGTGCGCTCCACGGCTGGCACACCGCTGGCCGATGTGCGAATGACTGTACGCGGCTCCGGTATCGAGGTACGCACGCGTGCCGATGGCGGCTTTGTGTTGAACGGATTGCCCAGCGGCACCTATGAACTCGAGGGTCGTGCGATTGGATACGATCCGCTGCGCGTGCCGGTGGATCTCTTCCCCGCCACAGAGGATTCCCCCGGGAATGCAGGACAGCATTTCAGCATGTATCGGGCGAGTTCATTGGACACCATGCGCATTCGTGCGATGCGGGCTCGCATTTTCAATCCGAAGCTGACGGGATTCGAATCCCGTCGCGCGGAGAAGATTGGCATGTACCGCGGGCCTGAGGACATCGAACAACTCAGGCCCGTGTGGCTCGGTGATGTATTCGCTGGCATGCCGGGTGTTCGGGTGATACTCGGCACGCGAGGAGACGAGATATACCAGATGCGGGCGTACGACAGTGGCTGGTGTGCGCCGAGGGTCTGGGTGGACAACGTCCTCTACCCGAACGATGGCACACTCGGGCTGTGGGTGGCATCCTCACAAGTCATCGCCATCGAGGTTTATCCGGTCACTGGTATGCGCCCGCCGCAGTATCGTGATCAGGTGTGTGGCTCGATCGTGATCTGGACGGGCGACCGGTGGAAGATGTTCGAGAAGCGCTAGAACAGGCCTCGAGTCACTGATGTGTTCAGGTTGCCGGGCTGCCCACCCACGCGTGGGCGATTGTGTACCAACGGCACGGGATAGCCGAAGTTCCACTGTGCGTTGCGACGTTCGTCCTTGGTCACCGCGCTCATGTTGTTGAACAGCGGCATCAGCTCACGCTGCTGCTGGCTGATCACTTCCATCGCCAGATCCACCTGCTCCCAGAAGATGGGCCAGTAGAGGCGCGTGGTAGCCTGCACGGTGTCGAGGGCGGCCTTGCCGGCGCTGCCATCGGGCTGTTCGGCCAGGAACGCAGCCAGCGGCTTGTACAGTGCACGCACGCGTTCGGAGTACGCGCTGTCGGCCGACAGCAGTCGCGTGATCTGCTCCTTGGTGAGAAACAGCGAGTCGCTTTCGGCGAGCAACACACGGTGCAGGTTGGAGGTGCGGCTCAGGTAGAGCGCTGCCACAGAATCGGCGTTGCGGCGCGTCCACGTGGTCTTGTTGGTGGCCTTGTCGCGTCCCTTCACCGGCTCGATGGCACGGCGCAGGGTCTGCAGGTCGTACGGCACCGAGAGGTCGATGGACACATCCATCACGATGCGGAACGGCACGCGTGAGAGCGTGCGGAAGGCGCGTGTGTCACCGAACCGCGGGTTCACGTCATAGCGGAAACGCTGGGCGTTGGCATCGAAGCCACGCGGCACCAGCAGCACCGGATCGGGCTGTGCCTGCGTGCCCCAGCCTCGCAGACGCTCGGCACCGTGCAGCAACTGATCCAGACCCGCCAGCGGGTTCTCGAACACCACGTTCATCTGCGCGTTACGGCCGCGGATGTTGGGCAGGCGTGGGCGGTACATGAGGTTCATCTGCTGGGTCCACGGCCCGCGGCAGCTCTGCCGGCCAGCAACGCCACCAAGCTGGGAGGTCAGGCAGCTACGAATGTTGCCGGGCGCCGAGGCCAGCAGGGCGGTCATCTGCGCACGCGTGGAGGCATCGGTGTCGGTGCCGGGATTGGGCACGAACGCACGGTCGTTGGCACGGCCGTCACCATCGATGTCGTTGCGCACGATGGGCGTGAACGGCGTGCCCGATTGCAAGCGCGTGAACATGGTGAACACGCCGACCTTGGGCACCGTGGTGCTGGCCTGAAACACCACGGCATGTCGGGCGTCGTTGATACCCGCTGCCCACTCACGTGTGAGCGGGTTGCCGAAGTTGGCGCCGTCGCTGCCGCGGAACTGCTGGCGCACCTGCTGAATGGTGTACGATGCCGAGAACATCACCGGTGGCGGGCCACGGCGTCCGCGGAAGATTTCCGGCTGCACCGTGGTGGTGAGCTGCGAGCCGTAGCCGCGCAGGTCGCTGGTGCGCATGGACACGCGTCCATAGTCGGGGCTCACGCGTGATTCCCGCGCTGACACCGCGCCCGATGTGGGATCGATGCCGGACGACGTGACGTACATGGGCCGTCCCCCTTCACCGGCGAGCGTGAAGCGACCGTTGCCCGAGAAGTTCGCGTCGACAGTGCTGGGGTTTGACAGGTCGTACGACGACAGGCCGTCCACACGCACCAGGAAGCGCCGTACCGAGCCTGCCCAGCCAAGGGAAGCACGCCAGCTACGCGGCACGTCGAACGACGGGTCCACCAGCGTCACGGTGGGCGCGCGCTCGGCCAGCGCACCGGAACCGTCGGCGCAGGAAGACGGCAACGTCGCATTGCCACTGCCGAGTGCGCGCCAGTCGGGCACGGGCACGGCGCTGCCCACACAGGTGAGTGCGACGGTGCTCCCGGGCAAGCCCGCATTCACCATCGCATCGGCCAGCGTGCCCGGACGATACAGATCGCGGAACTCGCCGATGCCACCACGAATGATGCCCATGGTGTTGCGGTACCAGCTGCCGGAGCCGTTGTTCATCTGGCCGTTGCCATTTTCACGCGAACGCGAATAGGTGTAGCTGAACCCCGCGCGCGGTGACACATGAATGCGGCTGGGCGCGACGCCGGTACGTACGCCGAGCGCCTGTTCGAGTGCAGCGTTCTCGGGCGGCGCATCGCCGAAGCGATTGCCTTCCACGCGGGCGCCGGCCAGGGTGCTGAACCAGCGGTTGGGATTCCACTGATGTGAGAACGCGAGTGCGGCATTGTAGGCGCTGGCTTCACGCACTGGCTGCGCCAGTGTGCGTGAGTACGACGCCGGGCGATTGGCAGCGAGATCAGCCAGCGACATGAACGTGTACTGGCCCAGCGCATTAGGCTGACCTTCCTGCGTGAGGCCATCGCCGCGAATCCACGCCGACGTCTTGAAGCGATGGCGGCGTCCCTGCGCATTCCACACCATCTCGTTGGCCGCTTCGGCTGTCCAGCGGGTGTCATTGGTGGCGAGGAAGGGATTGCCGCCCAGCGCCACCGGCACGATGTCGCTCGAGGCGGCGTCGGAGGCCGATCGCGCGAGGACCGTGGCACCCGGCAACTCGAGATATGGCGACGTGCGTTCCCGCACACGGCTGGCCGCGATGCGGTTCTCCATCAGCGTGAAGTAGTTCTTGCCCACGTACTGACTCTGCAGGAACTGGCCGCCGATGGTTTGCTGCGACTGCTTGCCGCTGTTGCCCGGAGCACTGAGCGGACCAAAGCCCAGCGCGCCTTCGTTGGTGAATCCGCCGAACGTGGTCAGCGTGAGCGTGCGCAGCGTGTCGCGCACATCATCGAGGCGACCGAGGAACGTGAGATTGTTCTGCACACGGGCCGTGGGAATGCCGGTACCGCCCAGTGGCAGGCCGATGTTGGATGCGATGGTACGCAGGCGCTGCGCAGAGTCGGGTGAAAGGCCGGCCCGACGGAGTGCATCGCCGTCGCTGCTGAGCAACGTGGCTGGATCACTGGACGTGCGCCCCACGTCGAGCGCGACGTTGTAGGTGAGGGCGCGACGAATGGCTTCACCGTCTGCTCCCACGCTGGCCCGGAAGCCGCCATTGAGCAGACCGAGCGAGCGACCCACGGCGTCGGTGGCCTGCAACTGCGGCGCATTGAGCGTGACAAAGGCGCGGCGGTTCTGGAAGTTGCGATCACCCGCACCGAGCCTGACATCGATGTTGGCACCGGCAAAGCCACCGCGTGTGGCATCGAAGGTCGCGCCGGTGACGCGCACATCGGCCCGGGCCGCGCGCGGCAGCGAACCCCCAGGCATGGCCATGCCGTTGAGCGTGGTGAGGTTGGACCCTGGTGCTGCGCCCAGCATGGAGGGACCGGAAGGCGTCATCGTCACGCCAGGCACCGTACCGGCGATGGCACTCAGGTTGCCGGCGTCGTTGGCGTTCACGCGTCCATCGACACCCTGATTCCATTGCTCCGACGCGCCCACTTCACGGGAGTATCCGCTCGCCACCTGGGCCTGTGCCCGCACGGGCTGGCTCGCTGTCACGCGCACGGCGTCGAGCGTGGCCACGTCGCGCTGCAGTGTGAAGTCGGCCACGAGTTCACGTTCTTCACCAGCGCGCTCCACGCGGCGGCGGGCGGGGCGGAAGCCAGGCGCGGCAACATGAACCAGATAGTCACCCGTGCCTGGATCGAAGCGGCTGCTGTAGCGACCGGAGGAATCGGTGGTGGCCTGCTGGACCAGACGGTCGGGGCCGCGGGTAATGCTGACGACCGCGCCGGAGACGACACGGGCGGAATCGTCGAGGACTCGGCCGCGGACCACGTCGGCCTGTGCATGAAGGGCACTGGCGGCACACATTGTCAGGGCAAGCGCCCCGATCAGGCGCCGCACGGCCGGCACCATGGAGAGGAGAGACTCGTTCATGCGCCGTACGACGTCATTCGCCCCGGAAAGGTTGCCTCCTCTCATGCGCATCATTGCTGTGTTCGTCCCGGATCGCATCTCCGTGATGACAAACATCCGGATGGCGTGCGTCGTGCTGTCGGCGATGGCCACACCGATGGTTGTCGGTGCGCAGGACAACGCAGCACGCGCATCTGCCACATCGGACAGCACACAGGCCCTTCGTCCCGGCAATGCGGTCGTGGACGGCCGTCATGTGCAGACGGCCACGGTGCGCTATGCCCTCACGTTGCTGCGGGACGGCGCAGCGACATCAGCGGGGCAGGTCATCGACGAAACACAACGCGACTCCACGAAAGATCAGGTACTGGTGCGTCGCGTGCAGACGGTGCGTCGCGGGACGTCCCAGTTGATCGATTCCACCGTATCCGATGGACGCACGTTGGCACCGCGCGCGCATCGCTCGTTGCAGCCCACCCGGCGGATGGCGCTCGACTTCAATGGTCGGCGCGTGAAGGCCTCCATTGGTCCCGTGGATGCACCACTGGTGCCGGTGGACACGACGCTGCCATTTGCCGCATTCGATTCCGGCAACTGGGACTTGCTCGTGCGTTCGCTGCCGCTGGAGAAGGGCTACAGCGCCCGCTTCGCGGTGTTTGACCTTGATGCCGGTCTCAAGGAGTACGAGATCAAGGTCACGGGCAGCGCCATGGTGCAGGACGAGGACGCGCACGTGGTGGTGTTCACGATCGCCAAGGGGCGCGATTCGGTGGTGTGGATCGGCAAGCAGTCGCGTCAGCTGCTGCGGATAGAGACATTGCTGGGGCCCACCACCATGCTGCAGCAGGAACGCCTGCGCGCTCCCTGACCTACAATTCCTTTACAGGTACGATCAGGGGCGCACGATCACCGCGATAACAATCGCGAACAGCAGCAGCGTGGGCACTTCGTTGATCATGCGGCAGGCGCGTTCGCTGATGAAGTAGTCGCCGCGCAGCAGGCGCTTGCGTGTGTACGACGCAAACCCGTGGTATCCCAGCAGGAAAAACACCGCGCCCAGCTTGAGGTGCATCCAGGGCATGCGCAGCAGGGCCGGCTGCTTCACGAGCATCCAGGCACCCATGGCAATGGCCACGATCATGGCCGGGGCCATGATGGCGCGCATGAGTCGGCGCTCCATCACTTCGAGCGTGGCCACGACGGCGGGTTCATCGCGCTTCTGCACGTGGTACACGAAGAGCCGGAAGATGTAGAACAGCCCCGCGTACCAGGCAATGACGGCGATGACATGCATCGCCTTGATCCAGAGATAAGATGTCTCGAGCGCCATGCGGCCAATGTACGCGCTTCACACCGCCCGGGAGAAGCGCGGAGCGACGATCTCCGGCGCATGGGACAGGTCGTCCTTCGCGATGGCCGTGATCGGTGCCGTATGGCGTCGTGCCCGATAGGCGTCTAGCGGAAAGGCGAGATTGCGCAGCAGCCAGCGTCCCTGCGCGGTGGCGCGCAGGCCGCTGTCTTCGAAGGTGACCAGGCCGTCGTCGACAAATGGTGAATACAGCGCCTGCATGGTGGCTTTGTCGTCCGGGTACCTCGTGGCCGGCAGTGCGGCATGGCACATCAGGTGAGCGATCGCGGCGCCACGGACCTGATCATCACTGGTCAGGATGTGACCACCGATCACCGGCAGCACACCGGCTTCGAGGCGGCGCTGCCACTCACCCAGCCGCGGCGCGTTCTGTACGAACCAGCCGTTCACCGATGAGATCGCACTCACGCCAACCCCCAGCAGATGCGGGCTGTGCTGCGTGGTGTACCCCATGAAGTTGCGGTGCAGCGCGCCGCTGCGCATGGCCTGTGTGAGCGCGTCGTCCGGGCGCGCAAAGTGATCGATGCCGATCCATTCGTACCCTGCGCCAACGAAACGCTGCACCGCGTCCCGAAACAGGGAAAAGCGCGCTGTGGCACCGGGCAGCGACTGCATGTCGATGCGGCGTTGATGGGCGCGCATCCAGGGCACGTGCGCATAACCAAAGCACGCAATGCGATCAGGGTGCATGGCCAGACTGTCGCTCACGGTGGCCGCGAATCGCTCGGGCGTCTGGTGCGGCAGCCCGTAGATCAGATCGAAGTTGATGCCGGTGAATCCTTCCTCGCGGGCGAGTGTCACGGCGTCCTGCACCATGGCCCGTGGCTGCACGCGTCCGATGGCCTGCTGTACCACCGCGTCGAGATCCTGCACGCCGAAACTCACGCGTGTGAAGCCCAGTTGCCGCAGAAGACGCAACTGCGAGCGCGTGACCAATCGGGGGTCCGCCTCCAGCGAGCTTTCCGTGTGCGTGCCGATCTCGAAGGTGGAGAGCAGCACGTCATGCAGCGTGGCCAGCTGCGCATCATTCAGAAAGTTCGGCGTGCCGCCACCCCAGTGCATCTCGCTCACACGGGGACGGCCGCCCATGGCGCGTGACAGCATGTCCAATTCGATACGCAGTCGCACCAGATAGCGGTCGACTATCTCGGCGCGCGTGGTCACCGTCGCATTGCAACCGCAGTAGAGACATTGCGAGGCGCAAAACGGCAGGTGCACGTAGAGCGCGATTGAGGTGTCGGGTGCGCCGAGTGCAGCGAGATGGGCAGCCCATCCGGCGGCGTCAGGCGCCTTGTTCCAGTCCGGTACGGCCGGATAGCTGGTGTAGCGTGGGCCGGCCACGTCATAGCGGGCCAACAGCTCCGGTGAGATTCCCGCCAACATCTCCGAGTCCGACATTCCTGCTCCGCGATGGGTGACCATCACAGGGTCGCGCATTCACACATCCCATTCAATCAGGCGATGGCGCAGGTTGCTGTGAGGAATTCCACCACATGGCCGCTCACAGCAACCCGCACGGTCTCTGAGAACTACTTCGCCGCGCGCACCCGTGCCTTGGCCCGCTCGCTGGCGGCCTGCAGGTTCGCCGGCCCGACCGCGATGTCACCGATGCGATCAATGGCACCCAGGTAGTAGGCGCGCCACGTATCGACGATATGCCGCTCCGTGTCCGCATTGCCACCGCGTGCGAGCGTATCGGCACTGAGCGCGGCTTGCGCCCGAATGGTCCGCTCGGCCACACCGGCCAATTCATCCAATGCGGCCAGTACGATGGCGTTGGAGCCGTCGGCCAGCAACAAGCCCGTGGACAGCGCACACGCGCCCACATTGGCAAGCGACTTGGGGCTCACCATGCCGATGCGATCGAGGTCGGTGTGATAGAACTGATCGGTGAAATGCCAGAGCAGCACGGCCGGGATCTGCGCGTTGAGGAACGGTGTGTGATCGCTGCCGCCCTCGAACGGATTGGCTTTCACCACCCACTGCGTCTGCCGTGCCCGATCGAGGCAACGCTGCCGTACGAAGTCGTTGAACCAGTGCGCGCGAATGTCCTTCTCGGCCAGCGGCTTTCCGCCCCACTCCGAATGCTCGTCTTCACCACGCACCCACACCGCCGACGGGTCGGGCATCTTCTCGATGAGGAACGAACCGCCGGTGAGATCGGTGTTCTCGCCCACCATGTCGAGTGACATGCCCCACTTCACGCCGGCGCGGCGCACACTGTCTTCCTTGAGGAAGCGATCGGTGGAGCGGATCTCGTCGCCCCATAGGAACGTGACGGTGCGCTGCGGGTTGCTCACGCCACTCTTCACCAGCGTGGCGGCCACGCGCGCCATCTCGGCCAGCGCGCCCACGCCCGACGCGTTGTCGTTGGCGCCCGGCTCCTGCACATGTGCCGAGTACACGAAGCGTTCGGCGGCGCGGCTGCGTCCACGGATCTCCGCCACCACGGTGAGCTCGGGGCGCGTCTCGAACAGCGTGCGCACTTCGGCCTTCACACGCAGCGGCTGTGCGGCAGACGTCGAGAGCGCTGCACGCAGGGAATCGTAGGACGCCGAGGAGATGAAGATGGTCCATCCCTGCCGGATGGTGTCACGCGGCACGCTGGTGAACTGAATGGCGCGTGTGTTCTTCTCCTGCTGATTGTAGGCTGGCAGCTTCTGCGTGTTGAGCAGACCAATCGCACCGGCCTGCATGGCGCGCGGGAACACGGCGCGGGCGCTGCCGGTGGACATCACGATGCGGCCAGCCACCGAGGCTTTTGCAAACTCTGCCTCGCTGCCGGTGCCCACATCCACCAACTCCGCCGTCACACCGCCTTCCGGCGTGGAGCCGGAATTGATGGCGATCATGTTCAGGTTGGTGGAGAACTGCTGCAGTGGCGTGCTGCGACCCGCGATGGTCAGTGAGGCGGCGAGCGGCGTCCAGGCCTGGTTGGCCATCGGGCGTGACTCCACGCGATACACGAGTCGCGCTGACGCGGGTGCGCTGTCCTCGCGCACATAACCTGCCGCACGCAGCAGCGAGGCGACGGTGTCGATGGCGAAATCGAAGCCGCGGTTGCCGGGCAGGCGGAAGTAGCGCTGCACGTAGTCCACGGTGCGCAGGGCGCGCTCGCCGTCGATGGCTGCGTGCACAGCCTTGGAGATCGGCACGAAGGCCGCTTGCGACGAACTGGCGGAGGCGGGGCGGGACGCGGAAGGCGCTGCCGGGCGCTGGGCCAACAATAGCCCGGGCGCGCAGGTCAGCACCGCCGCGGTGGTGATGCGGAGGAAGGAAGGCATGACAACATCATCGACTGAGCGAAGCGCCCTGTCGAGGGGGGCCTGCCTGCGGATCAGGCCCGGCGCTGCAGCACCAGAAAGCGGGTCCAGTTGTGCGGGATATCCTGGATGTGGTGCGCGATGATCTCGAGCCCATAGCGCGCAGCCGCCGATTCGCTGGCCACCGCGCCGCGGGTGCGATCACCCCACTCAGCCACATCGCGGGCCGCGCCGGCGGTATCGGCATGGGGCACCGACTCCAGCCATGCGTGGCGCGCAAAGAACAGCCGGCACTGGGCCAATGCCACGGCGTGACTGCGCACCTCCCGCAGTTCGGCCAGCGACGCGCCGTGTGGCGCCATCAGGCAGAGGTGAATGGGAACACGCACCTCACCACAGGGCTGCAGAAGATCGCCGACGGCCAGCAATGCGTCGTGCGCAGGACGCACCACACCGGCGATCGCGTTCTCCACCGGGATCATGGCGAAGTCGACTTCTTGCTCGCATACACGGTGCACGGCCTCGGGAAAGGTGAGGCAGGCAATGGCATCGGCGCCGTCTGGCCAATGCTGGCGAATGGCCATCTCGCTGAAGGCGCCGGCCTCACCCTGAAACGCCACACGGGGCAGCACGGCATGCTCGGACTGTGTCACGACCACGTTCGACATGAGCGGATGATATTGACTTCGTTCCATGGCCGGGATAGCCTCCATGGCATGTCGCGTCACTTCTTCGCCGTCACCTACGCCTGCCGATTTTATTATCCGCCGACCCGCATGGGCACCGGCGAATTTGGCATGCGCAGCTGACGCTGACGCGCCCACCGCTGAGAGGCCCGTGCGAATCGCACGGGCCTTTGTTGTTGACAGGCTCGGCGAACACGGTCCTCGTGGCAGTGCACCACACAGTGCCTCACACCCCACGGGAACCCCATGATCATCGTCACCACCGCTTCCATCTCCGCCGACGCCCTCGACCGCATCATCGAACACGTCGAGACGGCCGGGCTGCGCACGCATGTCTCGCGCGGCGAGCATCGCACCATTGTCGGTTGTATCGGCGATGAAGGCCGGCTCAGTGAGCACGGCCTCACACAGCTGGAAGGCGTCGAGCGGGTGCTGCCTGTACTCAAGCCGTACAAGCTGGCCTCGCGCGAGTTCTCGGTGGGCGACACGGCCATTCGCTTCGGGGATCCTGCAGATACGGTGATCGGTGGGCGTGACATCGTGGTGATCGCCGGCCCGTGTTCGGTGGAAGGTGAGGCGATGATGCACGAGACAGCGCACCACGTGCAGCGTGCGGGTGCGCGCCTGCTGCGGGGCGGCGCATTCAAGCCACGTTCGTCGCCCTACGCATTTCAGGGGATGGGCGAAGAGGGTCTCAAGATCATGGCCGATGTGCGCGCGCAGACGGGTATGCCCATTGTGACCGAGGTGATGGACCCGCGACAGGTGGAGCTCGTCGCCTCGTATGCCGACGTGCTGCAAATCGGTGCACGCAACATGCAGAACTTCACGCTGCTCACCGAAGTGGGCAAAGTGCAGCGTCCGGTGCTGCTCAAGCGCGGCCTGTCGGGCACGATCACCGAGCTGCTGATGGCGGCCGAGTACATCATGGCGCAGGGCAACGGCGACGTGATGTTGTGCGAGCGCGGGATCCGCACCTACGAGACCGCCACGCGCAACACGATGGACATCGCGGCCATCCCGGTGCTCAAGCGTGAATCACACCTGCCGGTGATCGTGGATCCGAGCCATGCCGGTGGACGGGCATCGCTGGTGGCCCCACTGGCGATGGCGGCGATTGCTGCGGGCGCTGATGGCCTGATCGTGGAAGTGCATCCGACGCCCGCCACGGCCAAGAGCGATGGTGAGCAGTCACTCGAACCGTCCGCATTCGCGAGCATGATGCAGCAGGTGCAGGCGGTGGCGCAGGCGGTTGGGCGCGGCTGTCCGTGGGCAGAACCGGCGGTCGCATGACCTCGCCCATCGCGCTCAGCTCACAGGAGCAGGTGCAACTGCATCAGCTCCGTCAGGATATCGACGGGGTGGATGACGAGATCCTGTCGGCATTGCTGCGCCGGTTGTCGCTGGCCCGGGCGATCGGCGAGATCAAGCAGCGCACCGGTCAGCCGGTGCTCGATCCGGCGCGTGAGGCGTCGGTGGTGACGCGCGCGGCAGCACGGGCGCGCGAAGCCGGGCTGCCGGAACAGGAGATGCGTGCGCTCTACTGGCAGCTCATGGCGCTGGCACGTCGGGCGCAGCTTGGGCCGCATACACCGAACGCGGTATCAGGCCACATCCCCTGCCGGTGAGAGTACCGGCAGGCGCACCTCGAAACTCGCGCCAGCGATCGAGGGAGCGAGCAGAATCTGACCACCGTGCACGTGTGCGATGGCCTGGGCGATCGCGAGACCCAGGCCAGCGCCGGTGCTGGCGGCGGACTCTGTCACTTTGGGGCCGTGCACGAAGCGCTCGAACACATGTGGGCGAATGGCGTCGGGCACACCGGGACCTTCATCACTCACGCGCAGCAACAGGTCACCCCCCTCACGATCCACCACCACACGCACCGTGCTGCCGCGCGGTGTGTGCTTGATGGCGTTGTCCAGCAGGTTGATCAGCAGGCGACGGAGCAGGCTGGCGTCGCCGTGAGTGATCGCGGACCCGGCCGAGTGTTCGATCTCACAGGTGACCGTGACTTCCTGCGAGAGGGCGAGTGAACGCACGCTGCGTACGGCGTCGACCGCCAGTTCAGGCAACTCCACGGTGTCGCGTGTGGCGATCGGGCCACCGGCATCCACGCGGGCCAGCAGGAACAGGTCTTCCACAATGCGCGTGAGCCGGATGGATTCACCCTGAATCACGGCAAGCGCCTCGCGATACTCGGCCTCGGTGCGTGCCGTACGGCGCAGCGTCACCTCGGCTTCGCCACGAATGATGGCAATGGGCGTGCGCAGTTCGTGCGAGGCGTCTGCCACGAACTGACGCTGCGTGCGAAAAGCCAGATCGACGCGCGACAGCAGACCGTTGATGATCTGGGCGAGCCGGCCAAGCTCGTCGTGCGGGTTCACCACCGGCAGCCGATCGTCCAGATTGGCGGCGGTGATGGAGGCGGTGCGCACGTTGATGGCTTCGAGCGGCGAGAGGCTGCGTCGCGCAATGGCAAAGCCCGCGAGCACGGATGCCAGCAGCGCGGCCGGGATGGCGAGAATGAGCGTGTTGCGCACCTGACGCAGCAGCAACCGATCGCCGGCTTCCGACATCAGCGCCGTCACGAGCAATGTGGGCTCTTCCGGCGAATCATGTTCTTCCGGAACGACGCGCATCATGGCCACACGGGCCGGACCATCGGCCAGCAACACCTGACGCACGGCCACACCGGACTCCGTGCCAAGGGTGTTGGCCATGTCGTCGTCGCGTCCGGCGCGCATCGCCTCCAGGAGTTCCAGCACCGGCTGCGGGAGCGTGACGCGGTGCTCGTCTTCTTCCTCGGTGCCAACGTCCGATGGCAACCGCGGCTGCCGCACGGCCATCAGCTGTGCCTCTTCATCGGTGATGAAGATGTCGAGATTGCCCACGCGCAGTTCGCGCAGCACGGCCTGCTCGGTGGCTCCACGTTCCTCCTCCACTTCACCGCGCGCCGAAATGGCGCGCCGTTCGGCCCGCACGGCGCCGGCCACGACCTGCGCCGATTCGCTCACCGCGGAAATCGCACGTTCCTGCACCACGCGCGTGAGCGTGAACCACCCACCGACGACGAACACCGTGAGCACCAGCGCGAGCATGCTGGCATTCCACAGGGTGAGGCGCAGCAGGATGGAGATGCGGACGGGCTTCATGGGGGATCAGGCCGGCGGAATGTCGGTGAGGATGTAGCCCGCACCACGTCGTGTGTGAATGAGTGGGGCAAACCCTTCACGATCGATCTTGCCGCGCAGGCGGTTCACGTACACTTCGACGGCATTGGTGAACGGATCGTGGTTGTCGTCCCACACGTGCGACACGATGTCGCTGCGCGAGAGCACGCGCCCCACGTTGCGGGCCAGCAGCTCGAGCAGCGCGTATTCCTTGGCTGTGAGTGAGATCGGCGTGCCACCGCGTGTCACGGCATGCGACTGCAGATCGATCTCCAGGTCGGCCAGACACACATGCATGGCCTGCAGTGACTCCGGGCGGCGGAGCAGCGCGCGCAGGCGCGCGAGCAACTCACCAAAATCGAACGGCTTGACGAGATAGTCATCGGCGCCGCTGTCGAGCCCTGTGATACGATCGGCCACCGCATCGCGCGACGTCAGCATCAACACCGGAGTCCGAATGCTGCGCGTGCGCAGGGTCTGCACCACGGTGAAGCCATCGATGTCGGGGAGCATCACATCGAGCACGATGGCGTCGTAGGTGTTCACGGCTGCCTGCGCGATGGCGTCCTTGCCCAGTTCGCAGGTGTCGACGGCATACGACTCTTCGCGCAGACCACGCGCAATGAGACGGGCAAGTTTCGGATCATCCTCGACGACGAGCAGGCGCATGGGAGGGAAGAGGCACTGGTCGAATCGGGGCAAGCGGCCCCGGCGAATTACCTAAAATCTGTTAATCGGCTTGAAAGGTACCCGTCCGTACACTTCCCGCCGTACCACTGCTACGCCAACCCAGGGGCGGGACCCGAAGCAAGCGAGCAGTGGCCACAAAGCGGCGTGTCCGATTCACATCGGGCACGTCGTTTTGTGTTTGATGGCACATGTCAGTCGCGCGCGGTGCGTGTGCGCTGCTTCTCGACGGGACGGCGACGGAACCAGCTCGCCACGAGAAAGAACTCGTCGAGGTCGTGCGTGGGAATGTCGGCGCCCGACGGGTCGGCTCCGTCGTAGACGCGCTCCACGTGCGTGCGAAAAGCTTCGTGATCGGCGTCGCTCTCTGGCGCGCGCAGTTCTGCCCGCACGGTGCCGCGGCGAATGAGATAGACCCATTCGCGGTCGGCGTGCCCGATGGCGTGATAGCGGAACGTGAGACGATCAACGTTGGCATGAAAGTGCTGCAGTCGGTCGAACAGCCAGCGCACGAGCAACAGACGATCCCGCAGCACGCGCGCGCGCTCGAATGCCAGTTCTTCCGCGGCCTGATGCATCGCTGCTTCGAGGCGACGCACCGGTCCATCACCGCGACCCTCGAAGAACGCACGAACCTCGGTGGCTGCTGCGCGATAGTCCACAGCCTCTCCCGCGCCGATGCACGGCCCCGCACACGTGCCGAGATCGTGACGGAGGCATGCCGGCGCCCGTGAACGCGCCACGGCGAACGTTCGTCCATCGGGAGCTTCGGGATCGGCAGCAAACCAAAGCGCTGGTGCGCGACCGCTGCGGCGCGGCGTGCGTGCACCGCTGTCCTCCAGCGTACAGTCCCGCAGTGACATCGTCTCGGCCAGCGCCCGCACCGCTTCACGCAATTGTTGCACGCGCCGGAACGGGCCAAACAACGCCACCGCGGCGGGATCGTCCGAACGCGCCACCACCCGCAGGCCCGGGACCGCTCCCCCGGTGAGTGCGACATAGGCTCGGGG
>NZ_DASWXE010000172.1:0-9591 GCF_036405635.1 Gemmatimonas sp.
CCGCGATGCGCAGGGACGTTCCCTGCGCACACTCGACCTCGAGAAACGCCTCTTCAAGTATCCGCTCAGCTTCCTGATTCACTCGGAGGCGTTTGATGCGCTGCCCGAGGTCGCGAAGCGCGCGGTCTACACGCGTCTCGACAATATCCTTCGCGGCACCGATCGCACGCCCGACCTGCAGGGCATCTCCGCCGACGATCGACGGGTCGTGCTGGAGATTCTCACGGCCACCAAGCCGGAGTTCCTGAAACTGCGAGCGCCCTGAGCTGGCCGTTGGCCAACCCAGGGCGCCCGAGAGCTACCGACGCCAGACTACTTGTTCGCGTCGAGAATGGCGCGCCGTTCCAGCGCCGTCTGTCCGCTGGTGATCCACTTGGCCGCCGGTTCACCCTTGAGGTAGTGACCGAACCACTCGAGGATACGCGTCTGGTAGTCGCGCTGATTCTCCCGCTTGGTGAGGCCGTGGCCTTCACCCGGATACGTGAGCATCACCACGTTCTTGCCAGCGCGTCGGGCGTAGTTGTAGAACAACGAGCCCTGTCGTGGATCCACGGTGCCGTCTTCACTGCCGATCTCGATGAGCATGCTCTTGGCCTGCATCTGATGCACACGGGCCAGCGGTGAATTGTCGATCATCGCCTTCATGTCTTCCCACGGCGCCACCTGCATGCGGAACTGACCCGTCTCCCAATGGTCGAACTCCGCCGTGCCACCGCTCCAGTGCAGCTGACCCGCGAAGCTGATCATGTCGGTGATGCCAGAGCCTACGATGGTAGTCTGAAACAGGTTGCTGTGTGTGGCGAGGTAGGCCGCCTCGTAGCCGCCCTGTGAGTGGCCCACATGCCCAACGCGCTGGGCGTCCACCAGGCCCTTGGCGATGAGCGAGCGCACCGCCGGCTCCACGGCGTACTTGGTGCCGATACCCGGCTCACGCGGACGGAACACGATGTCGGGCATGAGCACGAAGTAGCCGTCCTGCGAGAACACCGTGGCGTTGTAGTAGCTGCGGCTGTTGGGGGCGATGTACCCGTGCAGTCCCTGCGACAACCGCTCGTAGGTGTAGACGATGAGCGGATACTTCTTGGCCGGATCGTAGTTGGCCGGATAGTACAGCAGCGCCTGCAGCGGCACATTGATCGTGCTGCGGAAGTTCATCAGCTCCACCTTGCCCCACGCGAACTTCGACTGCTGCGGGTTGGTGGCGGTGACGGCCTTGGCCGAGGCAGGGTCGGTGCCCACAAACACGTTGGGCGACGTGTCGTAGCGCTGGCGCATGAAGGCCACGACATTCGCGCTGTCCGCCTTCACAAAGCCTGAGTGCCCCGCGTCCACCAGCAACAGGCGCTGCACGGTGCCATCGGCATTCAGGCGCGCATACCCACTCTGCTTGGTCTGACGGCCGGTGAGCGCGAGATACTGCGGCGCCGACAGGTCCACCGCACGATCTGCAGCCGAGGCATTGAACGGCGCGAAGTTCACGAGACGATGGGCGACCCGTTCGCTGGCGCCATTGGTGAGGCGCGTGGCGGCACTGCCATCGGTGGCCAGGCGCCACACATCGTGTGTGTCGTTCACCAGCAGCGCATCGCCTGCCTTGCTCCACGCCACGATCGGGAAGATGTGCGGGATGTCGGTGGGATGATCGTCGTCGTGATCGACGAAGTCAGCCTTGCCGCCGCGTGTCACCGATGCCGTGAGATTGGTGCGCTTGCCCGAGGCCAGGTCCACCACCCAGTAGTCGCGGCCATCCGACCAGGCGAGCTTGCTGCCCGTTGGGTCGGCGCCGTAGTAGTGCCGGATGCGCTGCAGCACCTTGGTGCGCGCGCCCGTCTCGAGATTCACGGCCCAGACGTCCTGCACATTGCGACCGAACTTCCACTCCCACGGATACGGCTTGCGGTCGATCTCCGTGGCCCAGCGTCCGCTTTCCAGCGCGGCGGACTGTTCGTTGAGGTCGGTGCCCACCGCCACCACACGATCGTCAGCGCGCCACGCCGTCAGCAGCGTGCTGCGGAGGTCCTGCGCTTCCTGCGCCTTCTGCTGCGCGAACATGCGCACATCGTTGGTGTGCCAGATCTCCACATCGGAAACCTTGTCGGCGCTCTTCTTGATGGCGTCGGCAACAGTCAGGCGAGGACGCACGCCGAAGAACAGGACTTGTCCGTCGCGCGACCAGGACGGGCGCCGGTGTTCCGCGATGCGCGTGTTCGCCGGGAAGCCGCTCTTCGATGCGTCGAGTGTGCGCGGGGCCGCCGTCGAGGTCACATCGCGCCAGTCGAGCAGCACGTGGGCCGTATCGCGAAACGCCTTGTCCACCACACCACGCATCGCTGCCAGTTCGAGCGACGCCTTGCGCCAGGCGAGTGCGCGGTAGGGCACGGCCCCGTTCTCCAGCACACGCAGCGAATTGTTCGCCGCATCGTACAGCTGCACGGCGTTGCCGGACGGACCATCGCCATCGGTGGCCAGCGCGAGCAGCGCGCCGCCCGCACCCGGCGCATCCGACCACGCATGCTCCCGCACCGACGAGAACGTCAGACGGGTGCCGCGCGTCAGGTCGTACACCACCACATCGGACACCTGCTTGCCTTCCGCCGGATAGCGCGTGAGCGTGGCGAACCGACCATTGGCGCTGAAGGTGAATGCGCTCACCTCCGCCTCGGTGATCACGGTACCGTTCACCAGATTGCGGAACAGCACACTGTTGCGGACAGGCTTCTTCTCCTTGGTCAGCCGTTCGCGTTCTGCGGTGGACATCCCCACCAGCATGCCGGCCCACTCGTTGTTGGACGCGAAGGTCACCGGCGAACCGAAGGGCACCACAATGGTGGTGTCGCGCGGTCCACCGATGAGGCGCACCTCGTTGTCGTCGGTCTGGCGCGAGATCGGCAGGGCGGTCCAGTCGCCACGCGGTGAGATGCGGGGGGCTCCCGGCACTTCCCACTGCGCATAGTCCGCCGATGTCACGGTCGGCTTGGGTTGCGCGCCAAGCGCAGCGCCCAGCAGCAGAGCCGTGGGAACGAGTGGGGCAGTGATTCGACGCATGCGGCTCAGGGTTGGATGGTACGGCGACGCTTCATCAGCGCCTCGATTTCGTCGATCTCGCGCGGCACGAGGGAAATGCGCTCGAGTCCCTTCTCCGTGATCACGTAGTCGTCCTCGATGCGGACACCCGTGTTCTCGTACTGCTGCACCACCGCTTTCACCTTGGCGATGAAGGCGCGGTTCTTCGGCGTATCGGGGAGCACGGCCAATGCCCGCGTGCTGATGTAGATGCCAGGTTCAATCGTGAAGGCATCCCCCACCTGGAACGTCGCGTCGCGTCCCGCGCCCTGCATGGGATCGTGCACGGCCAGTCCGATGCCGTGTGTGATACCATGAATCATCCAAAGGTTGGCCTGACGGCATGACGCGGGATTGGCGGTGCAGTTCACGGCCCACGGCGGGTCAAAGGTGGCTTCCGCACTTTCGATGAGGCCGAGCGCGGCGAGGCCGCGCGTACGCACGGCCACCGAGGAGTCGGCGGCGGCGCGCACATTCATTCCCGGCTTGGACATCTGCTCGGCCACATTCTGCGCGTCACGCACGAGCTGATACACCTTGCGCTGGGCCGGCGTGAACGTGCCGCTCACCGGAATCGTGCGCGTGATATCGGCCGCGTAGCCACGGAACTCCGCGCCCGCGTCCATCACCACGAGGTCACCGGGCTTCACCGGATCGCTGTCCTTCATGTAGTGCAGCGTGGTGCCGTTGTATCCGCCACCAACGATGGATCCGTATGCCGGACGCTCTGCGCCGCGGCGCGTGAATTCGTATTCGATGGCCGCGCGCAGCTCGTACTCGGCTTGCGGGTTGGCCGTGAGCATGGCGGCGCGGTGACCTTCCGCGCTGATCTCCGCGGCGCGGCGGATGAGCGCCAGTTCGGTCGGTGATTTCTTGGCCCGCAACTGCAGCACCATCGGCATCCCGTTGCGGATGGCCAGATCGGGGAATTTGTGGGAGAGCGACTTGACCGTCTCCTGACCGCGCGTGAGCGAATCGTCACGGGCAAAGTCCATCGTCTCCACATCGGGGATGTGGTAGAACGGGAGGCCGGAGCCGGCAAGCGAGTCGAGCACACCGGACAGCGCGGCGAACGACCGGCCCGGCATGCCGTAGCGGGCGAGGCTCGACGCTGTGTCCACGCGCTGACCGTAGTAGAACGCGGTGCGCGGATCGAGCGGCGTGAGGAACAGTGTGCTCTGCGCCTGCTTGTTGCGCACCACCATCAGCAGGGCGTGGTCGGGTTCGTTCAGCTCGGTGAGATAGCGAAAGGCCGAGAGCTGGTAGAACGCGCTGAAGTCGTGGACGAGAGCACGGCCACCATAGGACAGCACCACGCCATTCTCGATCTTGTCGGCAAGCGCTGCGCGGCGGGCGGCCACTTCGGCCAGCGTAATGGCCGTGTCGGTGGCCGGAGGGCGATTCGCCGTGGCGCGCGTCGCCGGTGCACGACCCGCCTGGGCGCCGGCGGCAGAGGACGCCGCAAGGGCGGCAGTGAGCGACGCGGCGACAGCAGCGCGGAGTCGCGAAGCAGAGGGGCAGCTGAAGGGGCGCATCCCCCAATCTACGCCCCACCAAGCCTCACCGGAGCGCCCGCTGGCTCCTGTCAGCGGGGGGCGGGCACCCGTCCCTCGAGCCACGCAATCACATCGGCCGCCTGGTATGGACCCTGTGCGGCGAGCGTGGCGACCGAGGTCAGATCGTCACCGCTGGTGACCAGTGGGGGCTCGTCCCCATCGCCTCGCACCTGACCCAGCCCCACATCGGCCAGCAGGCCGTTGCAGAGACATTGCCGGCCTTCACAGTCGGCGTGGTCACCTCCCTTGGCCACGTAGGCATCCACCGGTTCGGCGGGGCATCGATAGACGAGGCGGCCATCTTCTCCCTTCACCGCGACCCGCAGATAGCCCAGGTCGCAGATCCGTTCGCGCGTGCCTTCAATGTCGTCAACACCGCGAATCAATTTGAACGGGTAGCCGGTGGGCGACGCCAGTGGGTCGGTGAAGACCTGTGCCCGGCCGGCACACACAGCATCCAGCACGGCGTGACGCACAGATGGGGCGAGTCCGGACTCCTCACAGAAGGCGAACAGGGTGCCTACCTGCACACCCTGCGCACCAAGCTCGATTGCCCGGGCAAGACCGTCGGGTGTGCCGCTGCCGCCCGCGATCCAGAAGGGCAGCCCCAGATCACGCATGCGGGAGAAGTCGACGGCATCGCGCTCGCCGTAGATGGGCTGACCTGATGCATCGAGCTGCATCTCGCCACGCGGCGGGGCGTTGTGTCCGCCAGCTGTGGGACTTTCCACTACGAAGCCGTCCACACGCCCCGTGGATTTGCGTGCGAGCGTTGCGGCCAGTGACACGGCCGACACCACCGGATAAAACGCCGGACGCTGCAAGGGCGCGACCGGTAGCGCGGCATCAGGCCAGAGATCCATCGGGTCGAAGGCAATCGACTCGATCACATCGCGCGGCAAGCCTTCCACATCGAATCGCAGTATCGCCGGACGATGTTCGGCCAGCGCATCGAGTGCGCCCGGGATTTCGCGCGGAATGCCGGCGCCCATGATGACGGTGGTGACACCGGCCAGCATGGCACCGTACAGCGTGGGCAGATTCGGGAGCTGCACCTTGGTGAGCAGGTTCATGCCCACGGCGCCGTCGTGTCCTTCGCGGGCCAGCCACGTCTCCACGAATGCGGCGGCCACCGTAACACGTTGACGTGCCCGACTCACCACCTGTCGGTACATGGGCAGCAATCGATACGGCGCATCAGGTGCACGCCCTTCCGCCATGAAGTAGCGGTGCAGGATCTCGTCGGCCACTGCCGGAATCGGGAAGTGTGCGAGTGCCCGGCGCACATGACCGCCGGGATCGCCGTCCTGGAGGCGTCGCACCATCACGGTGTCGATCACGGTGCCTGACACGACACCGAGATGTCCGCATGCAGACACCGCATTGGCGAGACGCCAGTTGGAAACACCGATGCCCATGCCTCCCTGAATGATGCGTGGGAGTGTGACGGTGGACGGAGCAGATGATGCGGACATCGATGCGGGTGCGGGGAGCAGAGGAGAGGCGACTCCGCAAAGTTCACCATGGTGTCACCTTCCCGGCATTCGCACATTCCCCGACAGCGCTGTCAGGGATTTCACGTGGCGAGGTGATCCGCACATAGGGGTCCGGCAGCTGTGCGTGTCTCCAGCGCAGACAACGCCGATGACCAGACCAGCGACGACGATGTCGCGTTGCCTTCAGCACACAAGAGGTATCTACATGTCCATGCTCATTCTTTCGCCCAACGCGCATCACGATGACGACCATGATCACGATGACCATGGTGGATTGCATCGTGACTTGCTGGCCACCGGACGCACGATCGATCGTCGGATGATGCTGCGCATGGCGGCGAGCCTTGGAGCGGGATTCGGTGCCCTGCAACTACTGGGGTGTGGTGACAGCAGCACGCTGACCGGGACGGACACCACGGGCACGGAAGGCACCTCACCCGTGAACAACAACGGCACGTGCAGTCGTGTGCCGGAGGAAACCGCAGGCCCATATCCCGGTGACGGATCGAATGGGGCGAACGTGCTCAACCAGACGGGCGTGGTGCGGTCGGATCTCCGGTCGAGCTTCGCCGGATTGAGCGGCACGGCGGTTGGCATTCCGCTGACGGTGAACCTGACGATCGTGTCGGCGAGCAGCTGCTCGCCGTTGGCGAATCGCGCCGTGTACCTCTGGCACTGCGACCGCGCGGGCAACTATTCGCTCTATTCGTCCGGCGTAACCAACCAAAATTATCTGCGTGGTGTCCAAGCTGCAGATGCCAACGGACGCCTGAGTTTCACCACGATCTTTCCGGGTTGTTACTCGGGACGCTGGCCACACATCCACTTCGAGGTGTTCCAGAGTCTCACGGCGGCCACGGATGTGCGCAACAAGGTGGCGACGTCGCAGATCGCCTTGCCCAAGGCGTCGTGCGATCTCGCGTACGCCACGAGTGGCTACGAGTCGAGTGTACGCAACCTGGCGGGCATCACGCTGGCGTCGGACAACGTGTTCAGTGATGGCGCGTCGCTGCAGCTCGCGACGATGACGGGCAATGTGACGGATGGCTTCACGGCGACGCTCACGGTGGCCATCGCCATCTGAGCAGCGACCCGCATGCGGGTGCGGGTGGAGGGCAGTACGGCGGCACAAAGCACACCGGATATCCACGTGGAGAGGGGTATCCGGCGGACATCCTGCGGAGGGGCAGGCTGTTCCGCGAGACGGGGAGCGAGGCGCTGAGGGAAACGATATGTTCCCGGCATGCGACTCCTCCCCGCTCTTGCTGCCACTCTCGTCATGAGTGCGTCGTTGCTGGGCGCACATGATGCTGCGGCACAGACCATGGTACCTGGACCGGCGCCATTGCGTCGTGTCATCGACAGTCTCGCCGATGCCCATCGTGGTGTGGTGGGTTACAGCATCACCAATCTCGACACGGGTGAACATCTCGAACGCCGCGGCGACGAGACCTTCACCACGGCGTCGCTGATCAAGGTGCCAGTGCTCGTGGCGCTGTTCGATCTCGCCGAGCAGAAGCAGCTCACGCTCGACGACCCCATCGTCCTGACAGAGATCGACAAGGTGGGAGGCGCGGGCCAGTTGCAGTTCATGCGCACCCCGCTGTCACTGCGTTTGTGGGACGTGGCCTGGCTGATGACGACGCTGAGCGACAACACGGCCACGAATCTCGTGCTCGATCGCATCAAGATCCGGCGTGTCTGGCAGAAGATGGAGGCGCTCGGCCTGCCGCACACCAAGGTGCATTCCGGATCCATGACCCGGATCGCCACCGTGGCGCCCGACAGCTCGGTCAAGTACGGACTCGGTGTGACCACCCCCAATGAAATGGCGCGGCTCTTCACGTTGCTGGCGCAGGGCAAGGCGGTGAGTGCGTCCGCCGACTCGACGATGCTGGCCATCCTTGCCCGCAACGTGGACGACTCGAAACTGTTGCGCTATGCGTATGGCGTGCGCGCCGCGCACAAGACGGGTGACGTGGACAATGCCCGCACCGACTGTGGTGTGCTGTACCTGCCGGCGCGCGTGGTGGCCTGTGTGCTCACCAAGGAGAACACCGACACACGGTACTGGATGGACGCCGAGGGCAATACGGTGATCGGGCGCATCGGCGCGGCGATAGTGGCGCACTGGTCACCGCGACCGAGCGGCGGGCAAAAGCCGTAAGGACCGCTCCGCCATAGGAGAGAAAAAATGCCGCGGCGCCGACTACTTCGGTACCGCGGATGTTCCCACCGATGCAGCCAAAGCGTGCAGCGCACGCTCCAGCTCTTCGCCCGAAAACGGCTTGTAGAGCAGCGGACGGCGCGAAGAGTTCACGCGTTCCCGCACGAAGCTGTCGTCGTGAAATCCCGTCATGAACATCAGCGGTAGCACGGGGAAGTCGCGCTCGATGTGAATGGCGAGTTCGCCCCCCGACATGCCCGGCATGATGACGTCGGTGAGCACCACATCGATCTCCACCGTGGCACGCAACGCGGCCAGCGCCGAGTCGCCGTCCGGAGCGGCCGTGACCTTGAGCCCGAAGCGCGCAAGCATGCGCTGCAGAATCTGACGCAGACTGGGTTCGTCTTCCACGAGCAGGATGTGACGGAACGGCAGCAGTGTCGCTGTGCTCTTCGCCTCGGCGGCCGATCGATTCATCGACTCCGTGATCAGTTCTTTCTGCTGATCGATACGCTGACACTGCCACAACATGATGGGCTGGCCATCGAGTGTGTCGGGGACCTTCACGACGGTGGCCAGCACCTGCACCGGACGTCCGGAGACATGACGCAGGCGCATCTCCACGGGGGCGGTGCGGGTGCCCGGCGCCGGTGCGGATGCGAGCCATTCGGTGAACGCGGCACGATCCCCGGCCCATACGTAGGAGTCCGCCGCGCCCGTGATTGCCGTCGCATCCGGTGCATGGCCGGTGATGGTCAGGAACCCGGGATTGTGACGGACGATGTTTCCTTCGCCGTCCAGCAGCGCAATGGAGACCGGCGAAGCCTCGAACGCTACACGCAACAGGCCATCGGCGGCGCGACGCATCTTTTCGAGGCGTCGTTGCGCGCGTAGATCGGTGAGTGTGTGCACATGGCCTGCCGGTTCGCCACGTGGCGAGAGCAGGGCCCGACAACGCCACGCGACGGGAATGCGCTCCCCGTGGCGGTCGCTGAGATAGGCCTCGTCATCGTGCCAGTCCCCACGGATGCCATCGATGGACTGCGGCGTGGTGCCCGGCACAGCCGATTCCAGCCTCAGTACATCAGACAGTGAGGAGTCCACGGCGTCGAACAGACTCATGCCCAGCAGGCGTTCTGCCGATGGATTCATGTAGCGTACCACTTCATCCTTGTCGGCCACCACCACGGCATCGGCTACACCATCGCTGATGGCGGCGAACGTGAGGGAGTTGGCCCGCAGATCCTGCTCGATGCGATGGCGATGCAGCGCGAGATCCAGCGCCAGAAACAGGTCGCGTTCATGGAAC
>NZ_DASWXE010000173.1:0-2429 GCF_036405635.1 Gemmatimonas sp.
GCGCCGGCCGGCAGCCACTCGTTGAGGAAGGCCACCGTCTGCGCTTCGGCCTGGCCCAGCGACACGTCGCTCTCCACCACGCGCTTCCACAGTCCCGAGCGGCCATGCTGGTTGCGGTTCCAGTCGTCCATCGCCTCCAGCACCGACACCGGATGAGCGATAGCGAACTCGGGTCCTTCGGCGAGCACGTTCAACTTCGAATCGGTGACCACCGTGGCGATCTCGAGGATCGAGTCGCGATCGGTGTCCAGCCCGGTCATTTCGAGGTCGATCCAGATCAGTCGGTCGTTGTGCGCGTTGTTCGAGGCCATGCAGCAGTCCGTGATGGAAGGAGGACCCGGGAAGCCACACCGGGCGTGCGGCAGCACCGCATCGTGTCATCATAACGCAGACCATCCCGGCGACCGGCCCATGAATCCCTCCACCGACCATGCCGTGCTCACCGCGATGCTGGCGCCGGCCTTCTTCCTGACGGCGACGGCCTCGCTGCTGCTCTCGGCGAACAACCGCCTGGCACGCATCATCGATCGCGCTCGCACGCTGTTGCGCGAACTGGCCGACGTGGAAGACGAGACGGATCGCGCACTGCTCGAGAAGCGCATTGCGCTCCAGCGCCGGCGCAGCCTGATCATCCTGCGCGCGGGCCAGTTGCTCTACGCGGCGATCAGTTGTTTCGTCGGCACCAGCCTCGCCGTGGCCGTCGATACGTTCACCGGCCATCGGCTGGGTTCGCTGCCGACCTGGCTGGCGGCGCTGGGCGTGGTGGCGATGCTGGCGGCCAGCCTGCTGCTCGCGCGCGAATCGACGCTCGCGGTCACCGCGATCAACGAAGAGATGGACCACCGAAAGGTGAAGCGGAAATTCCCGACGCCCTAGACCAGCGGGCGTCCACGCTTGGCGCGGAAGTAATTGGTCAGCCGGCGACCGGCTTCATCGCCCAGCACCCCGCCGATCACTTCGATGCGATGGTTGTGGCGCGGATCTGCAACCAGATCGAATACGCTGCCGCAGGCACCCGTCTTGGGGTCTGACGCCCCATACACGACGCGCGCGACGCGCGCGTGCACCAGCGCCATCGCGCACATGGCGCACGGCTCCAGGGTGACGTACAGCGTGCAGCCGACCAGCCGATGGTTGCCAAGCACCCTGCCCGCCTCGCGCATGGCCACGATCTCGGCGTGCGCGCTCGGGTCGTGGTCGAGAATGTTGCGGTTCCAGCCCTCGCCCAGCACCTGCCCCTCAGGGCTTACCAGCACCGCACCGACCGGGATCTCGTCGAACTCACGCTCGGCCCGGTCGGCCAGCGCGAAGGCGTGGCGCATCCAGTGCTCTTCGTTGTCGTTGACTGAATCCGACACCTGCCTACCTCCGGCACACGTTCGTGGTGAGCCTGTCGAACCACGCTCTTCGCAGGGTTCATCCATTCCGGCCGAAGGCGCTTGACCAGAGGTCCTTCCCCTGGCCAGTTCACTGAGCCTTTTCCAATCACCGGCGATCAAAGCCTGCTTTTTCGCTCTACTCCAGCCTTTGATCCGCCTCTCCGACGTGAGCGCTTCCACACGGCTCGAAAATTCCTGCGACCAGACCAAAGCCAATGGGCGGCGTTTGAACGTATAACACCCGGGCACATCACCTGCATGATGCTGGACAACACGCCTTTCCAGGCAGTCTGTCTGACCTACGTAGTACGAGCCATCCGCACATTCGAGCATGTAAACCCAGAACTGCATCCCGGTGCTCCGGACTCAGCGCCAACAGCGTGGTTCGACGAGCTCACCACGAACGGGAGCTGGATCACCCGCATGCAGCACGCTTCAATCCCTCACTCCCACTCGATGGTAGCGGGCGGCTTGCCCGAAATGTCATAGACCACGCGCGACACGCCGCGCAGTTCGTTGATGATGCGGTTCGACACGGTGCCGAGAAATTCGTACGGCAGGTGCGCCCAGTGCGCGGTCATGAAATCGATCGTCTCCACCGCGCGTAGCGCGATGACCCATTCGTAAGCGCGCGCGTCGCCGACCACGCCCACCGACTTGACCGGCAGGAACACGGCGAACGCCTGCGAGGTCTTGTCGTACAGGTCGGCCTTGCGCAGTTCGTCGATGAAAATCGCGTCCGCCTTTGCAAGCAGTTCGGCGTACTCCGGCTTCACTTCGCCGAGGATGCGCACACCCAGGCCGGGACCCGGAAACGGATGACGGTAGACCATCGTGCGCGGCAGGCCGAGTTCGACACCGAGGCGACGCACTTCGTCCTTGAACAGCTCGCGCAGCGGCTCCACGAGGCCAAGCTTCATGTGCTCGGGCAGTCCGCCGACGTTGTGGTGGCTCTTGATGACGTGCGCCTTGCCGGTCTTGCTGCCGGCGGACTCGATGACGTCCGGGTAGATCGTGCCCTGCGCCAGCCACTTGGCGTTCTTCAGCTTG
>NZ_DASWXE010000174.1:0-36276 GCF_036405635.1 Gemmatimonas sp.
CTGGATCGCGTCGAGAATGAACGGATCGTATTCCTGATGCGACGCAGCACCCTCACGACCCGCAATGACCTGCCGAGCGAGCGGTCCGACCTCGAGCGGAATCGCCCCCTTGCCCGGCACGTCGTACCGCGGGGACTTGGCCCACGAATACTTGCCCTGCTTGTGCCCTTCGAGTGGGTCGATGGGGTCGGTCTCGCCCTGCCACGGATGCAGCGACTTGTCGCCGCGATAGAACGAATGCGCGGTGTCTTCGCGCACGTTCAGGTGATCAAAGTCATGGAATGACGAGCCGTCGTAGATGCCCGCACGGCTCATGAGGGCATCGTTGCGGCCTTCGACGGTGGGACGCTCGTACAGCTTGGGATCGAAGAACGTCCCCGTGGCGAGGAAGGCGCCCACACCCTGGCCGTACTTGTCGAGACCCGCGCGCTGGGCGAAGCGGATGAAGAGGCCACAGTCGGAGTTGCGCTGCGATTCGTTTTCTTCCGCCCAGGCCAGCATGTCGTTCCAGCTCTTGATCTCCATCCAGCGATCGATGGAGCAACCCAGCCACTGCTTCTCGAGCCACTCGCGCCGCCACATGTCCAGAATGGCGATCGAGCGCGTCACGTCGGAGAGCGAGGGCGCGCACATCACACCGCCCGGGATCATGAAGCTCGAGTGCGGCCACTGGCCGCCGAAGATCGCGTACACTTCCACCGGCTTGGCGGAGAGTGTCACGCCCGGCTCGAAGCTCGTGCCGACAAACGGCGCAAAACGCTTTACGACTTCGTCGTACTCCGGCAGGTGCGCGTACTTCTTGTTGATCAGGTCCACCGCGAACAGCGCGTAGAACCAGCGCGGAATGGACAGCAGTGTTTCGCACGCCTGCGCGATGTTGCGAATGAGCGTGGCATTGTGCGGCAGGTGCGTCTTCCATGCGGTGTCGAGTGCATAGGACGCCTTGTACAGATGCGAGCCGCCGCAGATGCCGCAGATGCGCGGCGTGACGATGAGACCGGCCTGCGGATCCTTACCGCGCAGGATGATCTCGAACCCGCGGAACATGCTCGCTTCGGTCCATGCATCAGTGACGACGCCGTCGCGGATCGTCACGCGCAGGTCGAGGTCGCCCTCCACGCGCCCGAGTGGGCTGATGCGCAGGTCGGAGGGCATGGGCTGAGTCGCCGTGGCCATGGTAGATGTGCTCGAGAAGTGGGAAGATGAGGGAGTGATGGCGGCTCAGACGACGAACATGTCTTCCTTGGTCCACTTCGGTGCCGCGATGCGTGCGGCGGCCGCATGGGCCATGTACGACACATGGTCGGTGCCGGTGGGCACTTCCTTCGGGATGGTGCCACTCACCTTCTGCGTCTTGAACACCGTGCCGGGCTTGAGATCGTGGAACGGGAATTCGGGCTCGGTGCAGCCGGTGCAGGGCATGCCGGCGCGTGTCTTCGACGACTGCCGGTTCCAGAGAATGCGATTGCACGGCGAGTGCGTCATCGGGCCGCGGCAGCCGAGTTCGTAGAACAGACAACCCTGACGCGTGCCCTGACCGAACTCCATGGTGCTCTGCTTGTATTCGAAGTACTGCACACGTGTGCAACCGGTCTGCGTGAACGTCTTGAAGAACGTCTGCGGACGCTGCAGGTCATCGAGTGCGATATCACCGGCGCGACCGGCGGCGATGGCCACCAGGATCTGCGTGATCCAGTCCGGGTGCGTCGGGCAACCGGGGATGTTCACCACCGGGAGCCCCCACTTGGAGCGAAAGTCACTGCCCAGGAAGCCGCCGTGCTTCCGCTTGAGGTACTGCAGGCCGATGTTGTCCACCGGATTGGGCTCGGTGGCCGGGATGCCGCCCCAGCACGCACAATCGCCCAGCGCCACCACCGCACCTGCGTGCGAGGCAATTTCCTTCACCCAGTCCTTCATGGGCCGGTCGGCAAACATGTTGAAGCGACCGGTGTTGTTGGGGCCCATGATGACGGTACCCTCGAACACGAAGATGTCGAGCTGCCGCTTGCCGGAGGCGAGATCGTTGAGCATCTGCACCACGGGCTCGCCCATCTCGTAGCCGAGCGAGGGATGCCAAAGGATATCGATACCGAAGTCGGTCACGAGATCGCACGCGCTCGGCTCTTCGGCGTTGAGGAAGGACATCGTGTTGCCGGAACACGCGCCACCCTGCAGCCACAGCACCGTTGCCATGTGGGAGAGTCTCCGGGGGAGCAGCCGGACGAACCGGCGGGGAGTGGAAAGGGAGGGAGGAGCCCAACCGCATGCTGCTGCGGTGGATCGGTGTCACAATGCGAACGGCAGCGGTGCGCAACAATAGCAAGAACTAGGTAGGCACCTGTCTGCCGTGGCGTCTCATGAGGGTGTCTGCAGCACGATCAATCCGCGGCTGGCCGCGATGCGCACCAACTCCACCTGGTTGTGCACGTTGAGCTTCTGCATGAGGTTGGCGCGATGCCGAGTCGCGGTGTGCGGCGAGATGTTCAGCGCCTCGGCTACCGCGCCCGTGGTGAGCCCATTCGCGATGAGTTGGAGCACTTCGCGCTCGCGTGCCGTGAGAGAGACAGGACGCAGACGCGACTCCTGGAGCTGGGCCCGGTCGATGGCGGCGGCGAGATAGCGTTGACCGCGCAGCACACTCTCGATGGCGAAGAACAGTTCGTCATCCATCGAGTCCTTGAGCAGATAGCCGTCGGCCCCGGCGCTCAATGCCTGCCCGACCAGATGGGACTCGTCGTGCATGGACAGCACAAGCACGCGTGTGGTGAGTCCCCGTGCACGCAGGCGTCGCAGTGTCTCGAGTCCGTCGATGCCCGGCATGTTGAGATCGAGGATCACCAGATCGGGGCGCTCGGCTTCGATAAGCGGAATGGCTGTCTCCCCACTACCGGCTTCCCCCACCACGTCGTGCCGTCCATCGAGCCGGAGCAGCACGGCCAGTCCGCGGCGCACCAGCGCATGATCGTCCACCAGCACCACGCGCGTGCGCGTCGTCATGCCTGTGGTCATGCCAGTGGCAACTGCACGGACACGGTGGTGCCCGCACCGGGGTGACTGGCCACTTCGCAGTGTCCGCCCAGTTGATGCGCGCGTTCTGCGATGCCACGCAATCCAAGCCCGGACTGGGGGCGTGCCGCGTCAAAGCCGCAGCCGTCGTCGCTGATGCGCACCAGCAGGTGCTGCGATGTCTCACCGACATTCACCCGTACGGCAGTGGCACTGGCATGCGCGGTCACGTTGGTGAGCGCCTCCTGCACGATGCGAAACACCGCCGTCTCCTGCAGCGGATAGCGGCGGGCATCGAGGCCGTCGACCTCGAGGTGCACGGCAAAGCCGCCACGCTGTTCGGTGTCGTGCACGAGTTGGGCGAGCGCCGCGGCGAGTCCGTGCTGATCGAGCGCCGGTGGACGGAGGCGACGCGCCAGTTGCCGAAAGCGTGCCGTGGCCTGGTTCACCTGCAAACGCAGCTCGTCGAGCGGGGCGCGCACATGGGGCGCGTCCGCTGGCAGGACCCGTGCCAGCACTTGCAGGGCGAGCTTCACGCCGACCAGCGCCTGACCGGCTTCATCGTGCAGCTCGCGGGCGATGTGCTGACGTTCTTCTTCAATACGATCGGCGTGCAGCGCAAACAGCTGGCGCACTTCGGCGTTTTTGGCGGCCAACGCCGTCACCAGGCGCGAGTTCTCGATGGCCATCGCAGTCGTATCGGCCAGCGCCTCCAGGAACGACGCATCGTTCCAGGTGAATGGCGCGCGCTCGGCGGTGCGGTGCAACTCGAGAAAGCCAACGACCTGATGTGATGCATCGCGCAACGGCACGCACACCGCGTGATGCACGCTGTCGTTCTTCACGAGTTCATGATCGCGCGCCGGGTCGTGCGGATAGTCGGCTGTGAGATAGGCGAATTCATGATCCAGCACGCGGCCAGGCACACCTTCACGTCGCGCCCATCTTCGTGGGAGGCGTCGCCAGGTGCCCTGGCTCCAGTAGCTGTTGCACACCAGCACCGTCTCGCCCTGCTCGGCAACGCTGGTGAGTCCTGCATATCCGCCATCGGCCTTGAGGAACCGTGCCGCGTGCTCGACCATCTCCTGCACCAGCGCTTCGGGCTCCCGGTGCCGGTGCACCGAGCCGGAGAACGCGAGCAACGACTCCATGCCGTTCGACCATTCGGCCAGTCGCGCCAGAAGCTCGGCCCGGTCGACAGCCACCGCCAACTGTTCGGCGACGATAGCGAGCGCGCGTTGCAGCGTGCCGTCGAAGGTGTGTTCCGCCGCCGACGCCACCAGCAATACCGCCACCGGGTGTCCGGCATGGTGTGCCACCGGAGTGGCAATCACACTGCCCCATCCCAGCATCTGCGGCGCTACGCAGGTACCCGGAATCACATCCTGCGCCTCGTTGCTCAGCAACGGTTCGCGACGAGCGGCGGCGGTGTGCATGATCGCGCGCGCAGTGCGCGTGGACTGCCGTTCGGGGAGTGGGACACTGCCCACCAGCGCCGTCACGTCTCCCTCATGCACCGTACCGATCGCCACGAGCGGAGACGACAGGACTCTCGCCATCGACGCGCACAAGGCTTCACGCAGCGCCGTGCCATCGGGCTCGCGTGCAAGCACGGAGGCCGCTACCGCGACCAGTTCGAGCGCGCGGCCCTCTTGTTCGGGAGGCGTACGAATCACGCGAACGAGTGTGGCGGAACTACTCGGCCACTGCTGCCAGCGTGATACCGGCGGCACGGGCTGCTGCGCGCTGTGCCGCCCACTCGTGGCGTCGGGCGTCGAGCAGCGCGAGCCACTCATCGAGTCCGGCCCCCGTGCGCGTGGAGCATGCCATCACCGGCATGCCGGGACGCACCGATGCGATGGAGGCTTCGGCCGCTTCGCGATCGAATTCGCAGGCTACCGCGAGATCGGACTTGGTGATCATCGCGATATCGGCGGAGTTGAACATCGTCGGGTACTTGAGCGGCTTGTCTTCGCCCTCGGTCACCGAAAGCAGCACCAGGCGCAGTGCCTCGCCCAGATCGTAGGACGCGGGGCACACGAGATTGCCCACGTTTTCCACGAACAGGATATCGGTGGCTTCAAGATCCCACCCCTCGAGATGTGCTTCAATCATCTCGGCTTCGAGATGACAGCGTCCATGCGTGTTGATCTGCCGCGCCGGCGCTCCGCTGCGGGCCAGACGTTGCGCGTCGTTGTCTGTCTCGAGATCACCGACCAGCGCCGCCACGCGCACTCCGCGCTGATGAAGCGCGGTGAGCGTCCACTCGAGGAATGCCGTTTTTCCGGTCCCGGGACTGGACACGAGGTTCACGACAAAGACGCCGGCCGCTTCAAAGCGGGATCGTAGTCCGCGGGCCAGTTCGTCGTTCTTGCGAAGGATGCCGGCACGCACTTCGACGATGCGGGTCGTTGGCATGGTGGACGTCATGCAGAAATCTCCGGAGCCTGGGCCGACAGCATCACGGCGTGGTCGGCAGCGTCGGGCACAGTGGATCTATCATCATCCACCTCGAGACCCGTGAGGTCCAGCTCGCGCCCTCGTCGGATGTCACCGCTCGGCGTATCACACACTGGACAGCGGAATCGATTGACTCCCGGCAGGTCGTGTGTCGCATCGCAAGGTGCGCAATGAATGGCGATCGGAATATCCTCAATCACCAACCGCGATCCCGCCAGCCGCGTGCCTTCCGCCACGAGCTCGTACGAGAACAGCAGCGCGCCCGGCTCGATGCCGGAGAGTCGACCAACTGCAAGATATACAGCACGAACGGAAGCGGCGCCCAGCCGACGCGCTTCCGCGTCGGCCACTTCGACGATGTTCTGGGCGATCGACAGTTCGTGCATCGTGTAACGGTCAGCGCGCGAGCTTCTGGCCGTACGCCTTCGACGCGTGCAACGCAAAGTCGATGGCCCGATTCACATCGGGATCACGCAGCGCCTTGAGTAGCCCGAACACGCCGATTGGCTTGGCCGCTGCCCGCGCCGCCCGTGCTTCTTCGTACGATTCGGCTGCCGAACGACCGATGGTACCCAGCACTTCGACGGTCTGAGGTTCGAGCATGCCGGAACGCACCAGCGTTTGACCAGCCGTCACCAGCGTGGGCAGCGCCGCGAGCAGCTCCTTGAGCTTCTCGAAATCGGGTTGCGCGGAGTGCTTGAGCTCTTCGACATCGGCGGAGAGCGCCGTGGCGATGTGGTCCCCGCGGCGCAGCAGGCCGTCGATCGCTTCGAGCGTGAACGCGGCCAGTTCGAGTCGATCGAGTACGGCTTTCACGGCTTCGATGGTCTTGTCTTCGCCAAGACGTTCGATCAATCCCGAATCAATGAGTCGCTGAAATCCCGGTGTGGCCGAAACGTCGGCGAGTTGCACGCCAACGCGGGCGAGTTGTGGAATGCGACTGATGACCTCACCGGTGGCCGTGTCATCGCCGGTCAGGCGCTTCATGTCAGCGACGCTTTCTGCGACGCTTTCGGCCACCACGTTGGCGCGATGCAGAAAACCGTCCAGCGCATCGGCCACAAAGGCGATGACGTCGAGACGATCGAGCAGGCGATTCAGTGATTCGACGGTTTTTTCTTCCGACAGGCGGGCCAGCAGCTGCTCCTGGGCAGCGCTGGAGGCGGAAGGCAAGGCGGTCCCCATGCAGTCCCTCCGTAAACGGGGTCGGGGTGAGGTGCGGCTACGTTATGTGCCGATCGCGCCGAGTGTTATGGCAAGATCATGCTATTTCCCGTGACCTCGCTCTCCGACGACGTTCTTGGTCATGCTGTTCCCCGCCGTGCAACCCAACCCTGTTCGATGCGAAGTGCGACGCGGTGACACGCGTTGGCGTGTGGTCGTGCGCCTGAGAGGGACGGTTCAGGGTGTGGGATTTCGTCCATACGTGCACCGTCTGGCCACCCGGTTCGGGCTGGACGGGTTGGTTCGCAATGTCGGCGATGGCGTGGTGGTGGAGCTCGAAGGCGATCGTGACGCGGTGGAACAGTTTCTTGCGGCGCTGGTGCCCGGGGCGCCGCGCGCCGCGCGCATCGAAGACGTGCAGCTCGAGCACGCAGCACCGCATGGACTGCACGGTTTCCATATCGAGGAGAGTCGCGATTGGCACCCGGAAGGGCGGGCTGTGGCGCCCATCCCGCCCGATCTTGCCACCTGCGACGACTGCTGGCGTGAGTTCAACGATCCCGACGATCGACGGTATCGCTATCCGTTCCTGAACTGCACGCAGTGCGGGCCGCGCTACACCATCGTCACGGGGGTCCCATATGACCGGATCCGCACGACCATGCAGCGCTTTGCCATGTGTGGTGCGTGTCAGGCCGAATACGATGATCCGGCGCACCGACGGTTCCATGCGGAACCCAATGCGTGTCCGTTGTGTGGGCCGCAGCTGGCGTGGCGTACTGCGCACTCGGATGCCTCAGATACGGGTGAACACGCTCTGCAGGCGGCGCTCCAGGTGCTTGCCGACGGCGGTGTCATCGCGGCCAAAGGAATTGGTGGATACCATCTGCTGTGTGATGCACGAAACGCTGACGCGGTCGCGCGACTGCGGGAGCGCAAGCAGCGCCCCCACAAGCCATTCGCGGTGCTGATGGATTCATTGGCCACGCTCGGCGGGTTCGCCGTGGTCACACCAGCCGCTGCTCGGATGCTGGAATCGCCGGCCCATCCGATCGTGCTGGTCTCTCCGCGTGATGCAGCGGCCGCCAAGGCACCAGCCAAAAATGTGGCGCCCGGGCTCGACCAGTTGGGGGTGATGCTGCCGGCGTTTCCGCTGCACGCGCTGCTCGCGGCACATGGGCCCCTGGTGTGCACCAGCGGGAACCTCACCAGCGAACCGATGGCCTGGCGTGACGACGATGCCATGCAGCGTCTTTCGTCCTTGGTGGACGGATTTCTACTCCATGATCGCGAGATCGTTGTCCCGTGTGATGACTCGGTCGTGCAGATCGGCGACGGTGGTGAGGAGCAGCCGATCCGGCGGTCACGGGGATATGCGCCATATCCGATGGATGTTTCCCGCTCGATGCCAGAGACGCTCGGGCGTTGTGCGTCGGTGTCGGCGCTGGCAGTCGGGGCTGAGCTCAAGTCCACCGCGGCGTGGTTGTCGGATGGACAAGTCACCCTGTCCAGTCACATTGGCGACGTGGGCAGCCCGGAAACATTCGACGCCCTGCAGCTCGCCACGCGACAGCTGGCCGCCATGCACGGCCGTGCATCCGAAGTCGTCGCGTGTGATCTCCACCCGGACTATCACTCGTCGCGGTGGGCCGCTGTATATGCGCGCGAGACGGGTGCCGCACTGGTGCGCGTACAGCACCACCATGCCCATCTCGCCTCGCTGCTTACCGAACACCAACTGCCTGGGAACGCGCCCATTCTGACGTGTACGTTCGACGGCACGGGGTGGGGCACCGATGGTACGGTCTGGGGTGGCGAGATGTTGTTCGGCGATTGCACCGGCTTCGATCGTGTGGCGTCGCTTGTCCCCTTCCCGCTGGCCGGCGGTGATGCGGCGATCCGTCAGCCGCTGCGCTGCGCTTTGGGGCTGTTGCATCGAAACGGGTACGCTCTGAAAGCACTGCACGACACGGCAGCACACTTCACGGCGTGGACCGTTCTAGGCAGCGACGCCCAGCGTCTGATGACGTCGCAGCTGCAGCGCAACGTGGGCTGTGTGGAAACCAGCAGCATGGGACGCCTGCTCGACGCCCTGGCGGTACTGTGTGGAGGCCCGTCCCTTGTCACGTATGAAGGGCAGGCCGCGATGCTGTTCGAGGTAATCGCCCGTCGGTATCGTGGCACGCACATGCGGCCTGGATATGTCATCGATGTTGTGGAGTGCGCCCGTGTGGCGGGCTCCGGCATCACGCACCCCCCTCGCTGGCGTCTCGACCCGGCGCCGCTGCTACGTGCAGTGTTGCGGGACATGCGGGTCGTTACCGCAGGCCAGGCGAGCCTGGATTGGGCGCAGGCGGACATCGCTGATGCCATCGCCCCGGTCGCCTGGCATGTGCACGATGCGGTGGCGCAAGTCGTGGCCACCGTTGCGCACCGCTTCGCCGGCGAACAGCCCATCCGACAAGTGGGACTCACCGGTGGTGTCTTTCAGAATCAACTGCTCACGACGCTCACGACCGCTGCGCTCGACGCACACGGGCTTGGTGTGCTCACGCATCGTCTCGTGCCCTGCAACGATGGCGGACTGGCACTGGGACAGGCGTTGATCGCTGCACACAGCGCGACCCGCACGGTCAACCATCCGCACAGCTCGCGATCCACCTCTCACCTGTACGGTGAACGTTCATGACCTCGCTATTGCTCTCTGCCATCGGTGTCGGATTCGTGGTGGGCTTCCGTCATGCCTTCGAACCCGACCACCTCGCAGCGGTCACCACACTCGCCACACGCGAGGGTGGCCTGCGTGGCGCGGCGCGGCTTGGTGTGTCGTGGGGGCTCGGACACACGGCCAGCGTCGCCGTGGTGGCGTTGGTACTCATCGCCCTCGATGTACAGGTACCTGATCGATTCTATGCGGTGGCCGAGTTGGGCGTGGCATTCATGTTGCTCGTGCTCGGTGTGGGTTCACTGGTGGCCGAGTCACGGCGTCACCGCAATGCGCTTGGGCAGCCCCATCGACTGGCGCACGCTCATCATGCGCATCACCAGCACGCCGCACCTGTGTTGCTGGGTCTCAAGGCGCAATTGCGCGCGCTGGGCTTTGGGGTGCTGCACGGATTGGCCGGTAGCGGCGCCGTGATCGTGCTCATCATTGCCGCGGCGCCGGGGGCACGCGATCGCACGTTCTACCTGCTCGCGTTTGGTGTGGGCACCGTGGTTGGCATGTCATTGGTGTCGGCCCTGTCAGGTGCCACCACCACGCTCGCCGGTCGTCGCCATACCGCAGTTGTTCACTACCTGCGACTCGGCGCCGCCATGCTCAGCGTGGCGGTGGGCCTCATGCTGGGCAGCGGTGTGATCAGGGAGTGGTGACCGGCCGCGCCTGCATCCACTTCACCCGCGAATAGACCACATCAAATCCCGCCCGCTGGGAATTCTTCTGTGAGGTGCTGCCGGGTGCAGTGGCCATCATGGCCAGATCACAGCCGGCATCGGCAGCGAATTGCAACCGTGCGTCGAGCAGGGCACGCTGCGCACCACGCCCCCGTGCCGAAGGAATGGTGCTGGCCCCCGCCAGCAAAGCCACGCCCTCGTGCAGGTGCAACGCGCCGGCCGCCACCGCTCGGCCTTCGAGTTCAGCCACAAAACAGTGGGTGTCCGCAGCCCGCGCATTGATACGCCCCAGGGCCCGAATGAACGGCACCAGTTCGGCGCCTTCACTGCTCCAACCTTCGGCCGACACATCGGCCCAATGGTCGGCGGCGTCCGCCGTTGTGCGTCGCACGACAAGATCACCGGCCCCAGCGTCCCGGTGTGAATCTCTGGACAGGGGCTGACACAGCACCTGAGACCACTCCACCGGCTGGTAGCCGCGTGCGCCGAGCAGCGCGAGCACACCCGGGTCGGCCATCACACACACTTCATGCATCACTTCGGTGCCGTGTGTGCCGAAGAACTGCTCCAGCGACTCGAACTGACGCGCGGTGGCATCGGCAAACAGACCCAGCCCGAATGTCTGGGTGAGTGGTGAACCAACGCCGTCGAACATGGCCCACGTGCCGTCCACGTCCTGCCATATCGCACCAATCTCGGGCGAGAGGACAGCGCGGGCATCGACGAATGCGGCATTGGCGTGGGCTTCGCACCGTTCGAGACGGCGGGCGAGCGCGCGATCGCTGAGCATGGGCAGGTCTGCGTTTCGGGTCATGGTTCTATATTCACCTCATGATCCTGCTTCGTGTCACCCAGAGCCTCGACAGCGCCGCGCGTGCCGCGTCCGCTGTGGAAGCGCCTGCGCCGTATTCAGGCGGCGGGCTGCCCAAGGGTGGCATCATGATCGTCATCAGCATCGCGCTGTATGTGCTGCCCACGCTGCTGGCGTGGAAGAGTGGCCATCGGCGCGTTGGCAAAATTGCCTTAGTGAATCTGCTGCTGGGCTGGACCGTGATCGGCTGGATCGCGGCGATGGTCATGATGTACATCTACACGCCGCCGCCGGATGGTGAGGTGGACGTGCCGCACACACCGGGGCAATAGCTCAGTGACTATGTGGAGCCGTCAGCGTCCGTATGTCGCGACCAGTCCGGCGAGTCGGGTGGTGATGGAAGGCGTCACCTGATCCCATGAAAAGCGGAACCCCCAGTTGCCTGCCATGCGTCCTGGCATGTTCATGCGCGCGGCGCTGCCAAGTCCGAGCACATCCTGCATCGGGACCAGCGCTGTATTGGCGACCGACGCGAAAACGGCGCGCATGAGCGACCAGTGCATCTCACGGCCGTCGCAGTCGAGATAGCGGAGCGCGAACGCCTTCTCCCGCGCCACGTCATCGGCGAGACGCGTGGAATCGCCGTCGCCGGTGGAGGACCACCAACCCATCGTGGTGTCGTTGTCGTGCGTGCCGGTGTACACCACGCGATTGCGCACGAGACGATGTGGCAGGAACTCCGATGCCGGATCGGCGAAGGCAAACTGCAGGATGCTCATGCCGGGGAAGTCGTACTGATCGCGCAGCAGCTCGACCTCCGGCGTGATGAGGCCAAGATCCTCGGCCACAATCGGCAAGTCACCCAGGGCATCACGCATGGCATCGAACAGCGCCGCACCGGGGCCCATGCGCCACACACCATTGATGGCCGTCTCGGCGTCTCCCGGCACTTCCCAGTAGGCTTCGAAACCGCGGAAGTGATCGAGACGGATCATGTCGAACTGCGTGAGCGCCGCGCGCATGCGTTCGATCCACCAGGCGAATCCGGTCTCGCGTGATCGTGACCATTCGTAGAGCGGATTGCCCCACAGTTGGCCCGTTTCGCTGAAATAGTCCGGCGGTACACCGGCCTGCGTCTCGAGCGATCCATCGTCACGCAGCGCAAACAGATGGCGATGGGCCCACACATCCGCCGAATCGTGCGCGACATAGATGGGCACATCCCCCATCATCGCAATGCCGGCAGAGCGACAAGCCTGATGCAGCGACGTGTACTGCTGATGAAAGACAAACTGCTCTTTGTACGTACGCGCGATGTCGGCTGCGTGTGAGGCGCGCCATGTAGCCAGCGTCTCTGGATCGCGCAGTGCGAGCGGGGGACTCCATGACGTCCACGCGGCGAGATCGTGCGCGCGCTTGATGGCCATGAAGAGCGCGTAGTCGGGCAGCCAGTGCTGCTGCTGTCGCACGAATGCTTCGATGTCGTCGTCGAAAGGCAGGCCATCCAGCCAGGTCGCGAGTGCGGCGCGTTTTGCATCCGCGACAGCAGCAAAGTCGACGGCATACGTCGGGAATGTGCCCTGCCATCCGGGGATATGGATCAGCAGCGGATTGCCCGCGAAGGCGGAGAAGCACTGGTATGGTGAGTCGCCGTAGCCAGTCGGACCCAGTGGCAGCACCTGCCAGATCTTCATGCCCGTGCGGGCAAGCCAATCCACGAAGCGGTGCGCTTCAGGACCAAGATCACCGATGCCACCGGCGCCGGGGAGGGACGAGGGGTGCAACAGGACACCAGCGGCGCGGGGAAACGGCATGACTGGAAGCTCGTTGGTGTTCCGGGGCCTCGCCAGCGGTATGGAACGGCTTCCGTGCCGGTTCCGTGCCGCTTCCGACACTTGGCCGGCGCGGTAACGTACAGCCAGCATGAATTCTCTCTTCGTTTTTCTGTCGGCCGCGGCGCTGGCCGCGATGCTGCAACCGCCCGCTTCGCGCGCAACCAAGCCCGCCGCTCCGAAGCAGCCTCCGGCATCTCCTGCGACCTCGTCAGCAGCGGTCGCATCGACTGATGCCGATGCGCCAGCCACGGCGGCAGCCGTGTTGCTCGCCGCTGATCGCGCGTATGCGGCAGCCGGACGCGCCCGCTCCATGCGCGAATCACTCGAGGCGATGTTCACGGCCGGTGTGATGATGCCCGGGCCACGCGGTCAGGTGCTCACCGGCAAGTCGGCTGTGCTTGATGCACTCGGCAGCACCGGAGATTCCACGGCGCGCGCCACGTGGACGCCCATTCGTGTAGGTCTTTCGGCGGATGGTCTCCACGGCTTCACGGTGGGATTCATGATGACAGCGCGTGCCGACGGCAGCCGCGGTCAGTACAAGTATCTCGCGTACTGGGTGCGGGACAGCGCGGAGAGCAGCACGCCCTGGCGTGTGGCGGCGTGGCGTCGTCGGCCGGTCGACAGCACGGCGACCATCGACTCCACGATGCTGTCTCCACTGCTGCCGGCACGTTTGCAGCTTCCGCGTCGCGACGCCGCCACGCTGGGCAGTCTGCGCAAGGGACTGATCGATGCGGAGTCAGGCTTCTCGGATGAAGCACAACGGGTGGGTGTGGGCGCGGCGTTCGCGGCGCTGGGCACGGAAGAATCGCTCAATGTCGGCCCCATCACCGAAGGGCGCTTTACCCGTGGCGCGGGCGCGATCGCGCGCGTCGTCGCGGCGGGCCAGCCACTCGATGCGCCAAGCACCATCGTATGGGGTGCTGATACGGCGCTGGTCGCGTCCAGCGGCGACCTGGGCATCACGTTCGGTGTCATTCGCCCCAAATCTGCGTCGGCAGGTCAGCCTGTTCCGGGCACATCGTTCTTCACCATCTGGCGTCGCGCCACGCCCACGTCGCCCTGGCGATACGTCGCCGAATAGCCGGACATTCGGTGGTCCAGTCGGCACCCGCATGACATGAGCAACACACCGCAGAAGCCTGCCACGGGATCCTCACGCGCCCGCTACCGCGAGTTCGTTCGCCAGTATGCGGACGGCACGCTGGGCGATCGTGCGCGCGAGGATGGAGAAGGCGGTGAGCGAAAGCGCGCCGAGTCGAGGGAAGACAGCGGCGCACACGCGAAGAAGGGCTGGCGTGCCAAACTGCTGACGGGCAAGCGTAGCGACTACCTGCGTGACTATCTGCGCTGGCTGGCGCCGCACCGCGGACGTCTGTCCATTGTTTGCGCGCTGGCGCTGCTGTCGGCCGCCGCCCAGTCGGTGGAGCCGCTGTTCATGCGGTTCATTGTGGACCGCGTGTTGCTCGCCGACATTCCGGCCGCCATCAAGACCTCGCGTCTCAACATGGCCGGCGCGGGGTTCCTGCTGCTCGTCGTCATCTCGGCGTTCATCACCATCGCCAAGGACTACACGCAGCGCATTCTCAATGTGAAGGTGGTGCTGTCGCTGCGACGCGCCATCTTCGATCGCTTCATGCGCCTGCCGCTGCCCACGCTGTGGAACATGAAGACGGGCGGCCTGCTGTCGCGCCTGTCAGGGGACGTGGAGACGACGAGCGGCCTGTTGCAGATGGCCATCATCTCGCCGTCCATCTCGGTGGTGAAGCTGCTCATGGCCATGGGCGTGCTGCTTTCGCTCAACTGGCGCCTGGCACTCACCGCGCTGGCCGTGATCCCGGGCGCAATGTTCATGAGCTTCACGTTCGCCAAGCGCATTCGTCCCATCTATCGCGTGGTGCGCCACGACTCCGAGCAGATCGACGGGCGAGTGGGCGAGGCGTTCAGCGGCATCCGCGTGGTGCGCGCGTTCCGGCAGGAAACGCGTGAGCTGCTGGCCTACATGCAGGGCCGTCACACCGTGCTGCGCAAGGAACTGTTTGCGAGCCGTCGTGAGCTGGTGCTCTGGACATCGTGGGGATTGCTCATTGCCATCGTGAACGTCGTCATCGTGTGGTACGGCGGCCATCTCGCACTGCGTGGCAATGCCTCGGTGGGCGACATCTTTGCCTTTCAGTGGTACACGTTCCTGCTGATGGGGCCCGTCTGGAACATCGTGAACTCCTTCAGCGAGATGCAGCGCGCACTCGCGGCCATGGAGCGCGTGTTCGAAATCCTGGGCATGGCGCCTGACAAGCCCGATGTGCCGGGTGCAGCCTTGTCTCCCGATGTCATCGACGAAATCCGTTTCGATCACGTGACGTTTGCCTATCACGAAGGCAAGCCGGTTTTGCACGACCTCGATCTCGTCATTCCGGGTGGCACGGTGGTTGCCCTCGTGGGGCGCAGTGGAGCCGGCAAGACCACCGTGACCGATCTCGTCGCGCGGTTCCACGATCCCACCACGGGCGCCATTCTCGTGAATGGCGTGGATATCCGGCAGATGCGCCTCGCGAGCTACCGGTCACGCCTCGCCATCGTGCAGCAGGAAGTGTTCCTGTTCGACGGCTCGGTGCGGGACAACATCGCGTACGGTCGTCACGATGCGAGCGAAGCCGACATCCTGAGCGCGGCTCGTCGGGCCAATGCACACGAGTTCATCGAGCGCCTGGTGAATGGCTACGACACGGTAGTGGGCGAGCGCGGTGTGAAACTGTCCGGCGGACAGAAGCAGCGTCTGGCCATCGCCCGGGCCATCCTCGCCGATCCGCAGTTGCTCATTCTCGACGAAGCAACCAGTAACCTCGACACCGAAAGCGAGCAGCTCATTCAGGCGTCGCTCGCCGATCTGGTCACGGGCCGCACCACATTCATCATTGCGCACCGATTGTCGACCATTCGGCGCGCAGATCTCATTCTGGTCCTGCAGGATGGGCGCGTGATGGAACAGGGCAACCACGACGCGCTCATGGAACAGGACGGACTCTACGCGTCGATGGTGCGTCGACAGGATGCGGGCATGATCGACGACCTCGACGCGTTCATGCCGTCGGCTTCACCATCCGCGGCGCATACTTCTCCAGATCCCGTCCCATCGTGAGCGTTGCCAGGACCAGCACGGCGCTGATGAGAAACGGTGTGGGCTGACCCAGCGAGTCGTAGGCCGCACCCAGAATCACCGGGAACGCCACGCGCGTGATGCCGCCGTACGTCTGCTGTACGCCCATGTACAGGCCTCGCTCGGTGCTGCTCACCACGCGGGACAGCATCGCGGTTACACACGGGAACGTGAATGCGGTGCCCAGCGGCAGCATGCCCACCGCCAGCGCCAGCGTGACGTAGTCGTGTGACAGCGACACGCCGGTGAGACCCACGGCGAGGAACACGACACCAATCCGACTGAGTCGTGGTTCGCCCACGCGATCCACCAGCCGACCCAAAATGAGCGCGCGCACCACCACGCTCAGCACACCGATGTACATGAAGAAGTAGCCGATCGTGTCGGCTGTGACGCCGAAGCGCCAACCCAGAAACAGCGCAAGAATGGCCGTCGTGCCCTGAAACGCGCCGATGGCGATGGCATAGATCAGGATGAGGCGCGACGCGGGCTCGCTGGGATGCGAGATCACGCGGAGCACGGCCTCGCGCGACGTGCGCCGCACCGGCTTGCTGCCATCGGCGGCCAGGCCACCGGGCTTTCTGATCTCGTTCAGATACTTCCGCGCGAACGCCATGTTCACCACACACAACGCGGCCGCCACGAGGCCGGGCGTGTGCGGACTCCAATGCTGCACCCAGCTGCCGATGACGGGACCCAGCGCCACACCGGCGTTCGTCGCCGCAGAGAGCCAGCCGAGGCTCTTGGCACGATCTTCGGGGCGCGTGGCGTCGGCCACATATGCCTGAATGACGCTGACCGTGCCACCACCCGCGCCCTGCACGATGCGCGAGAGGAACAGCAGCCACAGACTGTCAGCATAGGCGAACACCACGTACGCGACGGCGCTCGCGCCGAGACCCACCATCAACGCGGGGCGTCGGCCGTAGCGATCGCTGAAACGCCCCCACAGTGGGGCACTGAGGAGCTGCGCCACACTGAAGGAGCTCACCAACAGACCCACGACAAATCCGCCAGCGCCCAATTTCTCGGCGTAAAACGGCAGCAGCGGCAGGATCATCAACAAGCCAAGCATGTCGATGAATGCCGTAACCATCAGCACGGTCAGCTTGCCGAAGGCGGTCTTCCCGCCGTCGGCTGGCAACTCGTCGTCGATATGGGGCCCAGGCGTGCCGGGCGTTGATGCGGAGGGAGGGGGTGAGGCGGGAGAGTCGGACATTCGTGCTCGCCGATGCGAGCGGACAGGAGGGAGAGCTAGTCGGTCTTGCCGAGTGCGGCGGGGGCGACGCTGCGCCCCACGACACCCGCGAGGGCGATGATCGTGAGCAGGTAGGGGATCATCTCGACGAACTGGCTCGGAATGAGCTGGGCACCTTGCAGTTGGATCTGCAGTGTTTCGGCGGCAGCGAAGAGAACGCAGGCAACAGCGACGCGCACCGGTTCCCAGCGTCCGAAGATCACGGCGGCCAGGGCGATGAAGCCACGGCCTGCCGTCATGCCATCAGTGAACTGGTGCTGGTCGAGCGCGAGGTAGGCACCACCCAGGCTGGCCAGTGCGCCGGCGATGAGCAGCCCACGGAAGCGCAGCGGGGCCACCGCCACGCCAAGCGAGGCCGCAGCCTCGGGCTTTTCACCAACCGCGCGCACGCGCAGTCCAAAGGGCGTGTGATACAGCACCCATCCGAGTACCGGCAAGGCGGCCAATCCGATCCATACCACCGGGTTTACAAAGCTGGCGAGCATGGCGTTGCTGATGCCCTCGCCGCCAAATCCCGGGACGCGCGGCGAGTTGCTGGCACTGTCGAAGACGAGGCGCAGAAAGAACCGGGTGCCGGCGACGACCACCAGATTGATGGCCACGCCCACCACGACCTGGTTGGCCTTGAAACGCAGTGTGGCCACGGCCAGCACGCTGGTCACGATGGCACCGGCCACCAACGCCCCGATGAGGCCGAGCCACGGCGAGTTGCCGTAGTAGCTGCCCAGTGCTGCCCCGAAGGCGCCCGAGAGCATGAGCCCTTCGAGACCAAGTGCGATCACGCCCACCCGTTCCGACATGACACCACCCGCTGCAGCGAGCAGGTACGGAATGGCGATGCGAATGGTCTGCAGCAGGAACATGAGGGCGATCATGCCACGCCCTCCGTGCGCGCGCCGCGCAACGTGTTGGCCGCCCGGGCTGCCGCCGCACGCAACTGCTTTTGTACTTCGGGTACGGCGGTGGCCACCGCGAGAATCACCACCGCGGTGAGGATGTCTGTGAGCTGCTTGGGCACGATGGCATTCACGGCGAGCCCGCCCTGCGACAGCGTGGCGAACAGCAGCGCCGATGCGAGAATGCCGATGGGATGGTTGCGACCCACCAGCGCCACGGCGATGCCCAGAAAGCCGGCGCCGCCTGCAAAGCCGTCTTCATAGTAGCCCTTGTAGCCCAGCACGAAGTTCACGCCGCCGAGGCCGGCCAAGGCGCCCGACAGGGCCATCGTCACCAGCAGCACGCGAGGTACGCGTACGCCGCCGTATTCGGCGGCGTCGGGCTGCAATCCCACCGCGCGCAATTCATAGCCGCTGCGGGTGTGAAACAGGTACCACCACGCGGCGGCGGCGGCGAGCACCGCGAAGAGCAGTGTGAAGTTGGCAGCGCTGCCGCGGAACATCGCGAACGCATCGGCCAGGCGCGGCACCATGCCACTGCCGATTTCTGGCGTGTGCAACGTTTCCGGCACGTGCAGCTTGGCCGACACCAACCAGTTGAGCAGCGCCAGCACGATGAAGTTGAGCATGATCGTCACGATCACTTCACTGGCGCCGAATCGAGCCCGCAGGGCACCCGGCACCGCGCCCACACCGGCGCCGGTGAGCATTGCGGCGAGGACGCAGATGGGCACCGCGATGATGCCCGGCACCCCGGACGGCAACAACAGTCCCACCACGGCGGCACCAAAACCGCCCGCGGCGAGCTGTCCTTCCGCGCCCACGTTGAACAATCCCGCCCGCGCCGCCAGCGCGAAGGCCAGGCCGGTGCAGGTGAGCGTGGTGGTCTTGTACAGCACCTGCCCGATACCGTAGGCGTTGCCCCACGTCCCCTTCACGAGCAACGAGAATACCGCGGCCGGCGCTTCGCCAAACGTGAGAATGAGCAGATCGCCCACCACCGCCGCGATGCACAGCGCCACGATGGGCGGCAGCACCGCTTCCCAGATGCCGCGATCGACGCGCGTAACCGTACTCATGCTGCCGCTCCTGTCATGAACGGTCCGAGCAACTCGGCGCTGCATGCCGCGCGCGGCAGCACCGTCGCAAACCGGCCACCGTACATCACCGCAATGCGATCGGAGAGCGCCAGTACCTCGGTGAGGTCGGCGCTGATGAGCAGAATGCCCTTGCCTGCATCACGCGCCGCCCGCAGTTGCGCATGAATGAACTCGATGGCGCCGACGTCCACGCCGCGCGTGGGCTGCGCCGCCAGCAACACGCTGAAGGCGCGCCCCATCTCGCGGGCAATCACGATCTTCTGCTGATTGCCACCCGACAGCGCGCGTGCCGCCAGCGCCGGCATCGGGGGGCGAATATCGAACCGCGCGATTTGCTCCTTCGCATTCGCATCGATGCCCGCGTGATCCAGCTTGCCGCGCGTCGCAAAGTGATGCTGCCGCCCGAGGATGAGATTCTCGGCGATGGAGTAGTCGAGTACCAGTCCGCGACGATGACGATCCTCGGGAATGTGCGACAGGCCACGATCGGCTCGCTCGCGCACCGACAGCGCATCGAAAGACTGACCCGCCAGCTCGATGCGGCCGCTGCGTACGCCACGGAGTCCGGCAATGGCTTCGAGCAGTTCGGTCTGGCCGTTTCCTTCCACGCCGGCAATGCCGAAGATCTCACCCGGACGGATGTCGAACGACAGATCGTTCACGGCCGCGAGGCCGCGATCGGACGACACGTTCAGGCCGCTGATGCGCAGGGCCGGCGCGCCCGAAGGAGCCGCGATTTCTGCAACCGCCGCATCGCCTGCCACTTCAACGCCAATCGCTTCGAGGTGCAGTGCAACATCGCGCCCCACCATCGCCCGCGCGATATCACGCGGCGTGACGCCCTGCGTGGGAAAGCGCGAGACCGTCGTGCCGGCGCGCATCACGGTGATGTTGTCTGATACGGCGATTACTTCGTCGAGCTTGTGGGTGATCAGCACCACCGTGCCCCCGTCGTCGCGGAGTGCGCGCAGTACGGTCCACAGTTCCTGCACCTCGGGCGGCGACAACACCGCCGTAGGCTCGTCGAGAATGAGAATCTTGGCGCCGCGATAGAGCGTCTTGAGAATCTCCACGCGCTGCGCCTCACCCACCGATAGGTCGGCCACCTTGGCGTGCGGATCCACATGCAGTCCACACTTGCGGCACAGCGATTCCACCTCGAGGGCGGCGCGGTGCAGGTCCACACGCAGGCCGTTCTTCGGTTCCACGCCCAGCACCACATTCTCGGCCACGGTGAGCGTGGGCACGAGCATGAAGTGCTGGTGCACCATGCCCACACCCGCCGTGATGGCCTCGGTGGTTTTCCAGCCGGTGACGTCGCGGCCGTTCACTTCCACCGAACCCGCATCTGGCGCGTACAGGCCGGCCAGTACGCGCATCAGCGTGCTCTTGCCGGCGCCGTTCTCTCCTACGAGCGCGTGAATCTCGCCCGTGGCCACGTCGAGCGACGCATCACGGTTGGCCACCACGCCGCCAAACGTCTTCACGACACTGCGCATGCAGATGGCGAGCGGCTGCTGCGCCGGCAGGGGAGCGCTCATCACCGGCCTCCGCGCGTGCTGGGCACCTTGATGCGCCCGTCGATGATCCTGGCCGTGAGCGAGTCGAGCGTCACCCGCACGCTGTCGGGAATGAGCGCCTTGTTGTTGTCGTCGTAGACATAGCCCACGCCCTTTTCGGCCAGCCCGAATTGCTGCACGCCACCGGTGAACGTGCCTTCCTTCACCGCCTTCACGGATTGGTACACCGATTCGTCGATGCCTTTCACCATGGACGTGAGCACAAAGCCCGGCGCTTCGCTGTACTGATCGGCGTCCACACCAATGGCGAGCTTGCCCGCCGTGCGTGCCGCTTCGAACACGCCAAGACCCGTGGAGCCTGAGGCATGGAAGATCACGTTGGCGCCCTGGTTGTACATCGACAGCGCCATTTCCTTGCCGCGCCCCGGATTGCGAAAGGCCTCGGGTGTCACGCCGGCATAGTTCACGATGACATCGCAGTCGGGGCAGACATGCTGCACACCCGCTTTGTACCCGGCTTCGAACTTGTGAATGAGCGCGATGTCCATGCCGCCCACGAAGCCCACTTTCTTGCTCTTGCCCACCAGCGCCGCGAGGGCGCCCACGAGGAACGACCCTTCCTCCTCGCGGAACTTGAGCGCCTTGAGGTTGGACGGCAGCGGCAACGGATTGCCCGCTTCATCGGTGGGCAGCGAGAGATCCACGTCGGCAAAGCGAACGTTCGGATACTCCTTGGCCAGCGGCAGGATGTCGTCGGTGAAGATGAAGCCGACGCCGATCACGATGTCCATGCCTTCTGCGGCCAGGAGGCGCAGACCGGCTTCACGATCGGAGCCATCCCCCGGCTCGATGTACGTCACGCGCGCACCAAGTTCTTTTGCCGCACGCATACCACCCAGGTATGCGCCGTCGTTGAAGGACTTGTCACCGCGGCCTCCGACATCGAAGACGATGCCCACATCGAGGCCCTCGGTGGTGTCGGCGACCGTGGCCCCGGAGGGCCGGACGGTGAGCAGCGCGAGATGGGCGAGGAGGAGCGCCCCGATCAGGAGGAGGGTACGGCGCATGGCACCGAAGGTTCGCCGTCGAACACGCTCTCGGGAAGGGCTGAAACGCCCCGACTGTCAGCGTCTGGCTGGCGTCGCCCGGAAGAGGCCATGCAGCATGTCGCTCGCAAAAACCGCCGTGGGCGTCCAATGCACGCCCCACACATACACCGGACCCGAGATGCCTCCGGTGTATTGCCCCTTGTACCGGCCCATCTTGAGGAGATCGCAGCGACCGTCGGCGGTGCGCTGACCGGCGCCGCAGCTGCCCATATCGCCCCGCACGTCGAGCACCTGCACACCGGCGTTGTAATAAGCTGCGTAGGCGATGCCGTTGGCTTCATCCACCGAGAAATTGTGGGTGCCCGCGCCCGGCACCGAGTACACCGCCACCTCGGCCGGAGCGGTGAGGCTGCTGATATCCACGACGTGGATATCGCCACTGCTCGATGAGCCCACCGACCCCGGTCCTTCCTGACCCACCAGGACGTAGCGCTTGCTGCTGGTCACGGGATCATGCATCCACCACATGTTGTGGACTTGGCCACCCACCGTGGCGATCTGCGAAATCCGCCGTGGCTGCGATACCGAGCCGTTGCCTGCGCCGCCGATGTCCCAGATCCCCATGCCGTCATTCCATTCTGCCGTGAACAGCAGTCCGTCACGCACGAACACGTCATGCAGGTTGGGACGGCCCATGGCCTGCGAGAACACCGTGCGCGGCGAGGCCGGGTTGGACAGGTCGAGGATCACCAGGCGGGAGGCCACGTTGCTGGCCGGGTTGGCCACGCAGAACGCGTACAGCACGCCATTCACGCGGGCCAGTTCTGCCGTGTGCACGCCGGTCTGCAGTTCCCCGCCCGTCGTGCGTATGAGCAGCTGCGGCTTGCGCGCGTCGGCCATGGAGTAGATGGCCACGCCGCCATTCGGGTTGTTCTCGATCGCCACCAGCATGATGGCGCCGTCGTCGGAGACCTGCACATCGCCGGTGGTGGAGGCGTTCTCTACGATCACGCTGTCCACGAGACGCGGCTGGCTGGCACTCACGTCCCAGATCTTCACCGCATTGCCGCGCGCGGTGGACCGGATGCCCCAGGTGGTGGTGTACGCCGTGTTCCCACGCACCCACACCTCGGCCGTGAAGCGATCGCTGACGGTGCCGGTTGCGACGTGAGTGAGCGAACCACCCGTGCCGGTGGCCAGATCTGGAGCCGCCACCGGATCACTGCCGCACCCGACCAGCAGCGTGGTGGTGAGCAGCATCGCCGCGATAGCGGAACGAGCAGGAAGCGGACGCATCGGCATCAGTGGGAATGGGTGGGAGACCGGAGACGGCCCAGCGCGGGGTCCAACACGCCGTAGCGTCCCATGCGCGTCCGCATCGTCCCGGCGTGCAATCGCGCCCCCACGGTGAACGACCACTGAGTGGCCGCACCGTAGAAATCGCGTGGGACAAACACGGCCGGATTGGTTCGAGCCTTGGCGTGCGCCACACCCATCTCGAGGAAGGGAGCGAGACGGGTGGCTTTGCGCGCGAAGGCCGGCGCTGCCAGCTGTACTGTACCAACGTGCCAACGCGTCACACCCACGATCTGCACATCAAAATGTCCGGTCTGCGTACGGAACAGATCCAGCAACCGCGATCCTTCCGGACGTTCGGTGCGCTCGGCGCGCGCGGCCAGCGACCAGCCGCGCCAACCCGTGCGTCCCTCAGCCAGCACGCTGTTGAACCGGAAGACGGCGCGTCCTTCGAGTGCTTCGTCGGTGCGTGCGGCTTCGAGGAACAACATGTGCGGCGAGTCACCGCCGTATCGCAGTGATGCACTCGACTGCACATGATCGAAGGCGCCGCCCTGTACCAGTCCCGGGCTCTCCACGAACGCGTGACTGGCTTGTACTTCGAGATGGTTGGCCGGGAAGACGGTCAGGCGCGTCGTATGGGAATCCCCGAATCGCGACCAGCGTGGCCCAGTGAATGGACCCAGTGGTTCGTCGCCGTTGAACCGGCCGTGCTCTATCACCAGGGAGCGGGTTGTGCCAATGCGCACGGCCCCGAGCACTTGTACCCGCTCGATGATCTGCGCGTGGTGGTGATTGACGGGGTACTTCACGAACATCCGCATCATCGGGTCGTCGGTGCCGTAGGGCGTGAAGCCCTTGCCACCCGACAACGATGCTTGCCACCAGGATGTGGAGGGCGTGGCCGCCGTGAGCATGGTCTCGTGCACCAGCGTGTGCGGATGCCGCCGATCGATGTAGCCCTCGCCGTACATGCCGGCGTTGAGCTCACCGCGCTCGAGCGTGTACCCCTCGAAGTTGAGCGTCCCGGTGGCACGTAGCGCGCCCACTCGACCACGCCAGGCGGTGATCGCACCCATGAGGTTGGGCTGCGTGAGATAGCCCTCGGTCAGGCGACGGTTGGCGATGGCGGGGCTCGCTGTCGTGAGCGCACCGATGGCCATCGCGCCCAGTTCGGCTTGCCGGTCAGGCGCCGCTGGCGCTTGTGCATGCAAGACGACGAGCGGTGCGATCATCACCCCACTCTGCAGGGACAGTCGAAACAACAATGAGGAAAGCAACGGGAATGAAAATGACAACGGGCGTGCCCGGCGTCGGAGATATCGCTCCGCGTCGAGCACGCCCGTCTGCATCGGCTCAGCCAATCGGCCGGCTACCGAGGATCGTTACTTGAGCGGCTTGTACCGATATCCGTAGATGCCGGCGCCTTCAGCCTTGATGGTGACTTCCTTGCGCTCGCCCTTCTTGATCGCGCCCGACGACTCGGTGCCCGTGGCCACCACCTTGCCGGTCGCGTCGAGGAACTCCGCGGTCACGCTGTAGTTGCCACCCGCATCAGCGACCTGCTCGAGTGACAGCGTCAGCGAGGCATTCTGCGCGCCGCGCGTGAAGCCCGCCACGTCGACCTTGACCGGCAGTGCTTCGGCGATCGTCTGGTACTTCACCAGCGAATCCGTCCACGCCTTCTTTTCGGCCGGCGTCTTCGCGTTCTTCGTCATGCCCTGCGCGGCGTAGGCGAACATCATCCAGCCGTCGTAGTTGTTCGGATCCACGGCCACCAGCTGCTTGGCCGGCTCGAACATCTTGTCGAACATGTCCTTGCCGTAGTACGTGGCCGACAGGTTACGCAGCGCATCGCGGCCGCTCGGGTTCTTCTTCACCGACGCTTCGAACAGCTTGAGCGCGTCGTCGATCTTGTTGGCACGCGTCGCGATCACACCACCCATGGTCAGCGTGATGTCGTTGCCCTTGTCCGGGTTCGCGAGCAGATCGGCGTATACCTGCGGCAGGTTCACCGAATCCTTGGCCAGCGTCAGTGCGTCCGCCCAACCCTGCATGAGGTTGGCGCCGTCCGGCGACTCGGGGTACACCGTGAGCAACTCCTTGAACGTGCCCGCGGCTTCCTTGGCCGTGGCCACCTGCTCAGCGCCGTTCTGGCTCACGGCCAGTTCGTACTGCGCCATGGCCGAGTAATACAGCGAACCGTTGCGCAGGTCGCGGTACGAGGTGTCGGTGCCGGCGCGCTCCACCACGTGCTTCCAGTGGGTGATGGCCGTCTTCTTGTCACCCTTCGAGTTCGCGACGTTGGCCAGCACGTAGTGCGGATACGGGCTCTCATTGCTCACGAGCATGGAGCGCTTCGCGTAGTACTCGGCCGAATCCAGCTTGCCGCCGTTCGACGCGTCGAGCGCCGCGCGGGTCAGCGCGAGCCAGGCTTCGTTCTGGCGCATGCCGGCCACGTCTTCCTTGCACGCGGGCACGGCGGCCTCGATGGCCTTGTACGAGGCATCGAGCTGCGCGACGACGTCGTACTTCTCCTGCGGGTTGCTGACAAAGCCGAGCTGCGCACGCGTCGGCGTATCGCCCATGCCCGGTTCCGTGGCCCACATCACCAGCGCCTGCGACAGGATGTAGTTGTAGCCGGCCGGATTCTTCGCGAAGCGCTCCGGCTTCGTGTCGAGCTCCTTCATGACACCCATGAGGACCTTCTTGCGGTCTTCGGGGGTCTGCGCGGCCTTGGCGCGATTGAAGGCCAGCGACTGCATCGCCAGCTCTTTCGGATTGTTGGGGTCGATCGAGCAGGCGGTGGTGACCCCGCCCGGCTGCGCCGTGGCCAGTGCAGGCAACAGCGACACAACGGCCGCAACACCGGCCAGGAACGTCGAACGCATGAGACTCCTCGAGAACGAAACGGAAAAGGCGGGACTGGCTGGACACCGCAAAAATGGGTGTGCCGACCAGGGGTTCAGTTGGGGACCCGATAACCTTTGATTGAAACTACTATGACCGACAGGATCCGCACCCGGTTCCTCGTGATTGGCAGCGGCGTCGCCGGATTACACACCGCCTGGCGAGCTTCGGCCCACGGACCCGTGACCGTGCTCACAAAGCGCACCCTCTTCGACTCCGCCACTGCCTACGCGCAGGGTGGAATCGCCGCCGCACTCGGCGCCGGCGATTCTCCGGATCTGCACCGGGAGGATACGCTGGCGGCCGGCGCGGCGCTGTGCGACTCCGAAGCGGTGCAGGTATTGGTGGAGGAAGGCCCCACCCGGGTCCGCGAGCTGCAGGCCGCGGGCGCCCGCTTCGACCTCGACCCGTCCGGTGACTTCAAGCTGGGCAAAGAAGCCGCCCACTCCCGACACCGTATCGTGCACGCCAATGGGGACCAGACTGGTGCCGAGGTGGCCCGCACGCTGGTGGCCAAGGTGCGCGAGTCGCCCAATATCGACGTGCGGGAGACCGCGCGCGTGCTCGACCTGCTCCTCGTTCAGGACGAGAGCGGAGTGCAATGCGCCGGCGTCCGGGCGTCCATCGCTGGTCGGCCGGTGGAGATCATCGCCGATGCCACGGTGCTAGCCACCGGCGGATGCGGTCAGATTTTCCGATATACCACTAATCCGCAGGTCGCCACTGGTGACGGCTTTGCCATCGCCCACCGGGCGGGAGCTCGGCTCGCGGATATGGAGTTCGTCCAGTTCCACCCCACCGCGCTGGACACCCCGGAGAATCCGCTGGCTCTGATCTCCGAGGCGGTCCGTGGTGAAGGGGCCGTGCTGCTCAACGCCAAGGGGCAGCGGTTCATGCCCAAGCGGCATCGACTGGCTGAGCTGGCGCCGCGCGATGTGGTGGCCCGCGAGATCTTCCGCGAGCAGCAGGCACACGGCCGGGTCTTTCTGGATGCGACCAAGATGGGCGCCGGATTTCTGACGCGGTTCCCGGGTATCTCCCAGCTGTGCCGTGCCCGGGGGATCGATCCCACGCATGAGCCGATCCCCGTCACGCCGGCCGCGCACTACATGATGGGCGGCGTGGTCACCGATCTTGCCGGGCGATCCAGCATCTCGCGGCTCTATGCCGTCGGCGAGGTGGCCCGCACCGGTGTGCACGGCGCCAATCGGCTCGCTTCCAATTCGTTGCTCGAGGGATTGGTGTTTGCCGAACGGGTGGCGCGCGATCTGCAGCAGACACCCGAAGATCTTCCGGCTCCCGATCCCGCGCCATGGTCCGTACCCGCACTCGATGATCGCGGTGCGGCGCAGGTGGCCGCCGACGAGATCCGGCAGATCATGTGGGACTACGCCAGCATCGCCCGGACAGCGCCGGGGCTCCGGCGCTGCGTAGCTCTACTGCAGCATCTCGGTGAACGCATCACGCCGGGCGCCACCGAGGAACGCAACCTGCTGACCACCGCACAACTCGTGGCGGAAGCCGCACTGATGCGCAAGGAGTCGCGGGGAGGGCACTTCCGGAGCGATTTTCCCAAGACCCGCCGGAAATGGCAGGGTCGCCACATTACCTGGTAGCCCGCATGTCGCGGGTCGCACCTGGTCGCCACGTGTCAGTGGCGCACCGCTTCCACCGCAGTCCATGACGATTCTCGAAGCGCACTACGATCCCGCACTGGCCGCAGAGATCCGCGAACTGGCCAAGTCCCGCAACGCGGTGATCCTCGCACACAACTACGAACGTCCGGAAATCCAGGACGTCGCCGACTACGTGGGCGACTCACTGGGTCTGTCGCGTGAGGCCGCCAAGACAGACGCGGAAGTGATTGTCTTCTGCGGCGTGCACTTCATGGCTGAAACGGCGGCCATTCTGTCGCCCACCAAGACTGTGTTGCTTCCCGATCTTGCCGCCGGCTGTTCGCTGGCCAGCACCATCGATGCGGCGCAGCTCAAGGCATGGAAGGCCGAGCATCCTGGCGCGGTCGTCGTCGCGTATGTGAACACCACGGCCGAAGTGAAGGCCGAGAGCGACTACTGCTGCACGTCGGGCAATGCGGTCGAGGTCATCAACGCCATTCCGCGCGACAAGGAAATCCTGTTCCTGCCGGACATGTTCCTGGGTGCGCACGTGCGCCGGGAGACCAAGCGCGACAACATCCATGTGTGGATGGGCGAGTGTCATGTGCACGCGGGCATCGACCCCGAGCACATCAACCTCACGCGGGCGCAGCACCCGGGCGCCGAGTTTCTGATCCACCCCGAATGCGGCTGTGCCACATCGGTGGTGGAAGCCATGAGTGCTGGAGCGCTCGACCGGGACAATGCGCACATCCTCTCCACCGAGGGGATGATCAAGCGCCCGCAGCAGACCGAGCAGGAGACGTTCATCGTCGCCACCGAAATCGGTATCCTGCACCGCCTGCGCCGCGAAAACCCGTCCAAGCGCTTCATTGCCGCCAACGATCGCGCGCAGTGCACGTACATGAAGGTCACGACGCTCGCCAAGGTGCGCGACGCGCTCCTGCACCTGCAGCATCGCATCACCGTGCCCGAGGATGTGGCCGCTCGGGCCCGGATTTCGATCGAGCGAATGGTCTCGATCGGCGGCAACAGTGGAGTCAGCCCCTTCGGCCCCGAGGATCCTGGCGAATGACGTCTTTCCACCCGCCCCTGCGTCCAACGCCGCCGCACGGATTTCCCGTGCCGCAGCCGCGGCATATCACGCCGCTCGATGTGAGAGCGGTGATGGCCCATGCTCCGGGCTTTCCGCTCACGGCCGCGCAGGTGACGGCGCAAGTGCGGACGGCGCTGCAGGAAGATGAGGCCTTCAACGACGTGTCGACATTGGCGACGGTCGTCAGTGACCGGCATGTGCGCAGTGCCGTGGTGGCGCGGCGTGAAGGGGTGGTGGCGGGTGTGGCGCTGGCGGTGGAGGCGTTTCGGCAGCTCGATGCTTCGGTGGCCATTCGTGTGGAAGCCGAAGATGGTGCGCGGGTGCCGGCTGGTGCCCGCGTGTTGGCGCTGACCGGACATGCGCGCGGCATGTTGTCGGCCGAGCGGACCGCGCTCAACTACATGCAGCACCTGTCGGGTATTGCCACCAGCACGAGCCGATTTGTGCAGGCGATCGAAGGCACCAGTGCAAAAATCCTCGACACGCGCAAGACGCTGCCCGGATGGCGCGCGCTGGAGAAGTACGCCGTGCGCGCGGGTGGTGGCACCAATCACCGCATGGATCTGCGCAGCGGGGTGCTCATCAAGGACAACCACCTCGCGGCGATTGGTGGTGACATCGGCATGGCGGTTTCGCGCGCGCGTCAGCTCGCCATGCCAGGCACGCCCATTCAGGTGGAGTGCGATACTCTCGAACAAGTCGACGCCTCGCTGGCCGCCGGCGCGGACTGGGTTCTGCTCGACAACATGTCGCTCGACATACTTCGCGCCGCCGTGCAGCGTTGTGCGGGCCGAGCCATCACGGAAGCGTCGGGTGGCGTGACGCTCGATACCGTGCGGCTGATCGCGGAAACCGGCGTCGATCGCATCTCCGTGGGCGCCATCACGCACTCGGCACCCGCACTCGATCTCGCACTCGACTTCGACGGGCTCTGAGGCTCGCCTCACCGGGCGCGCGCACCGCTTGGCGGTGGTCGCGCGCCCTCTTTCCCCGGCACGGGCTGATCGTGCCACCCCCGCCTATGCCTGTTCGTCTTCCTCCGCTGACCGAGCGACCGACCCGTATCCTGCTCGAGGGACTGGTCGATTACGCCGGGCTGTATCCGCCTGCCGCGCTCACTATGCCCGCCGCGGTGCGCAACTACGCGCACTACCGTGCCGGTGGGAGCGGATGGGTGCTCGGCCGCTTTGTCTGTCCGGCCACCGCGCTGGAGACTTTCTCCGAGCTGGCTGATCCACTGCTGCCGCGAGACGCCGGTGCGATTCCTTGGCGACTCTCGGTGACCGGGTCGGGCGATGTCGCCGCCGACATGGTGGCGATTGCCGCCTTCAATGAGCGGCATCGGGTGTGCTTCGACGAGTGTGGGGCCATCGCCGATTGTTACGAGCTCAAGGCGGAATCGGCGGAGGACATCGCGCGACTGCACGAGGCCGTACCGCGCGAACTGCTCACCTACATCGAAGTGCCGCTTGATGACCGGGTACAGGAGCTGGTCGCCGCGATCGCGCTCACGGGACGCCGCGCGAAGATGCGCGCCGGTGGCACCGTTTCATCGGCGTTTCCCACGGCCAGTCGCATCGTGGCGTTTCTGCGGGCCTGTCTCGAACATCACGTGACGGCCAAGGCCACTGCTGGCCTGCATCATCCCCTGCGTGGCAGCTATCGCCTCACGTACGAGCCCGATGCCGCTACTGGCCGCATGTTCGGATTCTTCAACGTGCTGCTCGCCGCCGGTGTGCTGGCCGATGGTGGGTCCGATGCACAGGCGATCGGCATGCTCGAGGAATCCAACGCCGAGCAGATCGTCATGAGTGATGCCGACGTGGTCTGGCAGAGTGAAGGCGGTGCGGTGCGCGTCGATCGCGCCACCCTGCAGCGCGTGCGTGACCGCATGTTGGTGGGCGTCGGTTCCTGTTCTTTCACGGAACCCGTCGACGAATCCCGCGCCCTTGGCTGGTTGTAGCACGTCGGACGCGCATCGCGCATAGCCCAAAGCGCACAGCGTTGGGTATTCCCATTTCTACTTCATCCCGCTCCTGATGCCGTCTGCTCGCCAGTCCTGGGTCGCGTCTGCCAATGGTCACTCCGACTTCCCGCTGCAGAATCTCCCATTTGGAGTGTTCCGTCGTGCTGGCACCACCGAGGCCCCGCGTGTGGGCGTCGCGATCGGCGATGAAATTCTGGATATCCCGGCCTGTGTAGCGGCGGAGCTGTTCAAGGCGTTCAGTGATGAGGTGCAGCAGGCCGCCCGTGCCTGTGTGTCACCGTCGCTCAATGCCCTCATGGCACTGGGCGCATCGGCCCGCACGGCGCTGCGTGACGCACTCACATCATTGCTGGCCAGCGACGTGGATGTGAACGCGCGGCAGATCGAACAGTACGCGCTGGTGGCGCAGTCAGCCGCCGAGCTGTTCCTGCCCGTGCAGGTGGGTGATTACACCGACTTCTATGCATCGGTGCATCACGCCACCAACGTGGGATCGATGTTCCGCCCCGACAATCCGCTGCTGCCCAATTATAAATGGGTGCCCATCGGATACCATGGCCGTGCATCGAGCATGGTGGTCTCCGGTACGCCCGTTGCGCGCCCTTCTGGGCAGCGTAAAGGACCGAACGACGCCGAGCCCTCAGTGGGACCGTCGCGTCTGTTGGACTACGAACTGGAACTCGGCGCATTCGTGGGCACGGGCAATGCGCTTGGCACGACGATCAGCATCGCTGACGCGGAGTCGCATCTGTGGGGCTACTGTCTGCTCAACGACTGGTCGGCGCGCGACCTGCAGGCGTGGGAGTACCAGCCGCTCGGCCCCTTCCTCGCGAAGAACTTCGCCAGCACACTCGGAGCGTGGGTAGTCACACCCGAAGCGCTCGAGCCGTTCCGCGCACCGCTCGCACCACGCGCGGATGGTGATCCGGCACCGCTGCCATATCTCACGCACGAGGGCGATTCTGCGCGCGGTGGACTCGCGCTGACGGTTGAAGCCTGGCTGCGCACCACGCGCATGCGCGATGCTGGCGAGCCGGCGGTGCGTATCTCACAGGGCAGTAGCCTCGATCTCTACTGGTCCTTCGCACAGATGCTGGCGCACCACGCCAGCAATGGCTGCAACATGCGCCCGGGCGATCTGCTGGGCAGCGGCACCATCTCGGGACCGGACAAGGGCAGTCGCGGCTGCATGCTGGAGCTCACGTGGCGCGGCGCCGAACCGCTCGAGTTGCCCAACGGCGAGCGACGCGGATTTCTCGAAGCGGGTGACGAACTCACGATCACCGCCTTTGCTGAGCGCGAGGGACAGGTACGTATCGGATTTGGTCAGTGCTCGGGCCAGGTGATCGGGTAGTCGTCGCGCGCTTCCGTCGATTCTTTCCCGGCCATAGCTTCCGCGCATGCGTCCCGACCTGATTCGCGTCATTCTTGTCGACGATCACCAGATCGTGCGTGCCGGCCTCAAGGCTGTGCTCTCCACCGCGAAGGACATCACCGTGGTGGGTGAAGGCGGCAACGGCAAGGATGCACTCGCACTCGCGGAGCGTCTCGATCCGCATGTGATCGTGATGGATCTCTCCATGCCCGACATGGATGGACTCACGGCCACGCGTGAGCTGCAGAAGATGAACGCCAGCCGCGTGCACCCCGCGGACGAACCCGCTACCCGGCGCGTGCTGGTGCTCACCATGCACACCGAAGACGAGCACCTCGTGGCCCTGCTCGAGGCCGGTGCGGGTGGCTATCTGCTCAAGTCAGTGGCCGATCGTGAACTGGTAGACGCCGTACGCACGGTGGCCGCTGGTGACGTATACGTGCAGCCGTCAGCAGCACGCGCGCTCGCGCGTGGGCTCGCGAAGCGGGAAGGACACGCGGAAGAGCGCACGCGCTTCGAGAAGCTCACCGATCGCGAGCAGGTGGTGCTCAAGATGGTCGCCGAAGGGTACACGGCGCCGGAGATCGGCGAACATCTCACCATCTCGCCCAAGACGGTGGACACGTACAAGCAGCGCATTGGCGAAAAGCTCGGACTCACGCATCGCACGGACTACGTGAAGTTCGCGCTCAAGCTCGGCCTGCTCAAGAACGAAACCTGATCCCGCATGTCCGCACGCTGTCATATCGAGCGCGTGGCGTTGTACACGCATGGCGCGATGACTCATGAAAGCACGCAACCGCCGGAGTCGGGGACCCTGGCGGCTGAAACGTGTGAATACTGCGCGTCCGATCGCCTCGAGTGGCGCAAGTGCAAGCAGATCTGCGGCGCCTGCGGGCAGATCAATCGGAGCTGCGCCGACCTCTAACGCTTGGGCGGCTAGCGCTTCGGCAGCGGCGGCTGGGTGCTCGCTTCCTGCTCCGCACGTACGAGACTCCACGTCGGCATCGGTGGCACCACCACGTCCAGCAGCGCGTCGGCGGATGCATAGCCTGCATCCTTGCGCACCTGTACTGCCACACTGCGACGCAGATCGTCGATCGCCTCGCCGGTAGTGCCCTCGAGCTCCGTCAGGAACGCGCGGAACCGGCGTCCTGATTGCAGACAGAACAGCTCGGTCAGGGCGATCTCGCGGGTGCAGGCATTGGCGCCACGCTCGTCGATGAGTCGCTGGGTGCGTGCGAGGGTGGTCGTGCGCGCGTATAGCTCGGTGGCCATATCGGCCAGCCGCTCCACGACCAGCTGTTTGTTGAGGATTTCCTTGCGGTGCTTCGTGATGGCATCCTGCGTGGCCTTGGCCAGTTCTGCCGCGTGCTTTTCCACGTACGTCACATGCTTGCGGAACGCACCGTGCCACGACGCTTCGAAGCGATCACGCTTGCCGAACGCCGTCTTGACACGGTCAGCGGCAAAGCTCGACACCATCAACCAGTTCTGGAACGGATTGCGCAGCGCGCCGGCAATCTCCTTGAGTTCCTCGGCCGGTCCCTGAATGCCGTTGAGCCCCACGAACAGGCGCAGGATTTCATTGGCACCCTCGAAGATGCGGTTGATGCGCGCATCACGCAGATAGCGCTCGTACGGCCAGGGCTTCACGAAACCGCGACCACCGGCCAGCTGCACCAGCTCATCGGCCGTGCGCCACACCAGATCGCTCGCGTACACCTTCGCGCAGGCGGCTTCGAGTGCCACGTCCACCTCATCGCCGTCCATCGCAGCGGCCAGCGCGCCCACCATCGACTCAGCGGCGTACGTCTCACTGGCAATCGTGGCCATCTTGCGCTGCGTGATCTCGAAGCTGGCGAGCGGTCCACCAAACTGCGTGCGCGCTTCGGCATAACGCGTGAACTCGCCGAGCAGGCGCTTGCTGCCTTGCACACAGCCCGAGGCGAGTGAAAGGCGGCCGCCATTGAGTGCGTTCACCGCCACGCGGAAACCCTTGCCCACTTCGCCCAGCACATGGTCGTCGGGTACGAACATGTTTTCGTACACGAGCTCCGCCTGTGTGGACCCGCGGATGCCGAGCTTGCGCACCGTGCCGTCCACCCGGAATCCCGGCATGTCCGGGCGGATGATGAACGCTGTGGGACGCTGTACGATCTTGCCCTCGCGCTCGATGGGCGTCTGCGCAAACGTGGCAATCACACCGGCGCGCTGTCCGTTGCCTATCCAGTGTTTGCGACCATTGAGGATCCAGCCCTTGCCGTCCGGGCTGCGCTCGGCGCGCGAGACGATGTGCTGCGCGTCGGAACCTGTTTCGGGTTCAGTGAGCGCGTAGGCGGCCAGGGTTTCACCGCGTGCGAGCATGGGCAGGTAGCGCTGCTTCTGCTCATCGTTGCCAGCGATCACCACCGCTTTGCTGCCCAGGCCGCAGTGCACGCCAATGAGCACGCCGAGTGACGCGTCGATTGCGGCCACCGCACCGAACACGCGCGCGTAGGCGCTCGCCGAGAGTCCGAGCCCACCGTATTCCTTGGGAATGCTGATCGCCAGCAGGCCGCATTCGGCGAATGCCTGGATCACCGGTTCGTCGATGAACTCCTGTTCATCGAAGCGGCGCGGGTCGACGAGACCGCTCGTCACCATGTCGTTGAGCGCATCGACCAGGCGGTGCACGGTGCGCGCTTCTTCCGGGTTGCGCTCATCGAGCGGGGCCGGATAGGGAAGCAGCAGCGCTTCGTTGATGTTCCCGGTGAACAGGTCGCGCAGGAACGACGGCTTGGTGACGGCGGGAGCGGTCATGGTTCGTCGGCGAAAGGACACGGAGCGCCAGGCAACAGGCATGGAAGGCAAACGAGCGGGGCATCCGTCGGACTCGACAGATGCCCCGCTCTCAAGATAGCCCTTGAACCGGTTGGCGGCTCGCAGACGACACCACCGTCAGGCGATGGTCATTGCTCTTGTTGATTCCCCTGGCGCACGGGAGTGGTCGTGGGCGGGCGTTGGACGGTGATCACCACGCGACTGGCCTTGCCCTGCGCGCGGTTATTGCTGTCCACCGCCTGCAGCGTGAGGCGGGCGGTGCCGAGGGCGAGACCGTTCACGTTCACTTGCGTGGCCTGCGCGTTGGCCGCGCCGATGGCGATACCGGGGAAATCACTCGTCACGAGCACGTTGCGGCCGAGCAGCGTGCGGCCCTGCGCGTCCCGGACAGTGATCGCGAAGGCGCCGACTGTGCCGAGGTTCACTGTCAAAGAATCCGCGGTGAGGATCGTGTCGACCGGGATCTGCTGGATGATGACATTCGCTTGACCGACGCGGTTGTCCTGCGTCGCGACTGCGGAAATCGTGACAGATCCAGCGCTCACGCCGGTCACCAGACCGCTTTGCGAAACCGTCGCGCGCGTTGGATCGGTGGTGGTCCAGTCGAGCGGGCGATCCGTCACTTCAGCACCGGTGGAGTCGGTGACGATGGCGCGCAGTTGCGTGGTCTGACCTTCCGTAATGGTGCTCTGTACCGGTGTCAGTACCACGGTGGCGACAGGGATCTTCGTGACCGTGAGGGTGGCGGTATCGGAGACGCCTTCCGAAGTGACAATGACGCGACCGGTGCCCAAGGCCAGGCCGGTCACTTCGCCAAGCTGAGAAACCCGCAGCGTCGCCGCATCCGGAGTCCGCCACGTGACAGTGCGCCCAGGCGGGATCACCACGCCGACGGAATCGACGAGGCTGTAGAGCATGAAGCGCGGGATACCCAAGCGCAGCGTGCCAACCTTCGGGGTAATGATCACGCGGTCGATCCGCGGATCCACCGCTTCCACTGTCGACTGGCAGTTGACGGCCGGATACTCGTTCGATGACGCCGTGATAGTCGCGGTACCAGCGCGACGCGTTGTGACCAAACCGGTCTGGCTCACGGTCGCAACCACTTCGTTCGAGCTGCTCCAGGTGATGCCACGTCCAGCCAGTGGCAGCGAGCCGCCCGCAGAATCCCGAATCGTGATGCCGGGCTGCACCGACTGACCCACAGTGACCCTATTGGTCGTCGGGCTCAGCGAGCATTGTTGAATCGGAATGGCCGTCACCGTGATCGCCGAGCTGCCCGACGCCTGATCAACTTCAGCACTGACCACCGCGTTGCCTGGCGCCACGGCGATGACATTGCCGTTCTGGTCCACCGTCGCCACCGACGAGTTGCTCGAACTCCAGCGGAACGTGCGACCGGTGATCACGTTATCCGAACCGTTGCGCGCCACCGCGGTCAGTTGCCGCAGGTTGCTCACGCGCAACGTCGCCTGTGCCGGTGTCACCGTCACGCGCGACGCCGCTTCCGGCGTCACCGTC
>NZ_DASWXE010000175.1:0-1856 GCF_036405635.1 Gemmatimonas sp.
CCCCCACCATCCCAGACGCGAGCTTCGGCGCCGAACGGGGCCGCCACCGCCTGGCGGGTGCGCATGTCGATCACGCCACCAGCCGCATTGCCATACAAAGCGGCCGCGGTACCCCGGACGATATCGATGCGATCAATGGTCTCGAGGTCGAGCCAGTCGATGGGTGTCTGCCCATCGGGCAGCGACAACGGCACGCCATCACGGAGCACCTTCACCCCGCGCACACCAAACGCCGACCGCGCGCCGAAACCACGCACCGCAATGCGCGGGTCCTGCGACGGATTGGCGCGGTCCTGCACCTGCACACCGGGCACGCCAAGCAGCAAATCGCCGACACCAGCGCGTCGTTGGGCCGGGCGCGCCGACAGTGGCGCGGTGGTGAGAGCAAACGGCAACTCGAACGGCGAACGAGCCACGTCGCGTGTCACGCTCACGCGCACCGATTGCAGTGCCTGCGCGGAGTCTCGTTGTGTGAGCGAATCACGCGCCTGAGACTGCAGTGGCGAAGCACTGCCGATGAGCAGCGCGGCAGCGGTGAGCAGACCGGCGGGAGAGGAGCACAAGCGTTCGCCTGTCGGGCGACGCCGCGTCATAAGGGCGTGAGCGGTGGGCACGCTGCGATCTACCGCCCCACCGCGCGTTGCGGAACCCTCGTCGAGACCTTGCTGTCACCGTCCGCCATGGACGGTGGGGGCCGTTACAGACTGCTTCCCGAGCAGGCCGCGCGTCGTTCGTCTGGACTCGTATCGAACAGTTCGCCCGTGCGCGAGCACACCACACCCGTGCTGCTGTCACGGACGGCCATGAACCAGTGCGACGCTGTGGCGTTGGACGACACCACCACCTGCCGCGGCCCCAGGGTCATGCCACGATCCGCAAGCTCACTCCAGGTGGCGAAACGCTGATTGAGCGTACGAAACGCCGTCTGCTGTTGGTGCACTACCGACAAGGTGCTCGCGATGGCGGTCTTGCTGCGGTCTGTCGACATCCCGCCGCTCACCCGCACGGAGCCAATGCCCAGCGTGAGCAGCACGAACGCCACGACGAGGCTGGTGACCACCGTCTTGTCCTGCCGTTCACGCGCCTTGCTGCCCGCCTTGCCGCGCTTGGCGGGTTTGGCCTTGGGTTTCACCTTGGCCTTTGCCGGCGCCTTCGCCGGCGCCTTCGCGACGGTTGCTGCTGAAGCGGTTGCTGGAGCTGCGACGGCGGCCGCGGGCTTGCGCGCCGTGCTCGGCATGGCAAAAGCGCTGACACCGGGAATGAGCTTGCTCGACGCCGCACTCGCGCCACGCGCATGCGACTGTCCCCAGGTGGCCGTGTTCAGTTTCGAGTTCGACGACATCGTGGCATTGGCATTCGGGTTCGCCATGGACCGACCGGCGCCCTTCATCGGGGCTGGCTCGGGGCGCACAAGCGTGCGCGGGTCGGGCGTCGCCCCCAACGGCATCCGGGCTGCCGCGAATTTCGAGGCAGCCAGTGTCGAGGGGCGTCGCTGGGGCGTGGTGGACATGCGAACATGCTACAAGCATCGGCAGCACCAGGGCATAGGCAGCATGGCACGCCTGTCACTCAGCGGGAAAACATGCGAACTTTCTGGTGACGAGTCGTTCGTCACCACATTCTGCACCACTCGCTCCGCTACACGCTTCGCATGTTTTTTCGTCAGCTGTACGATCATTCGCTTGCCCAGGCAAGCTATGTCATTGGCTGTCAGGCCACCGGGGAAGCCATTGTGGTGGACCCGCTGCGCGACATTGCGCCCTACCTCGAGGTGGCGCGCGCCGAAGGGCTGCGCATCACCCACATCACCGAAACACACATCCACGCCGACTTCGTCTCGGGCGCCCGCGAGCTTC
>NZ_DASWXE010000176.1:0-15548 GCF_036405635.1 Gemmatimonas sp.
GCCCGGTGCGCCACCACAAAACAGTGTTGTGTGGCGCATTCCGGCACGGCGATGGGAGTTGGCGTGCGCCGACCGCCCATCGCCATGTACGACGGGCGGCCATCCACCACCGCAGACGGTCCGCGCACCACAACCAGGTCCACCAGCATCGGCTCGGCGCCAATCGAACCGCGCGCCGAGTCGCCGATCATCACCGTCGCGCGTGACGGCAGTGCACCCACCAACGCGCGCTGCACGAGGTGGCCGTACTCCGCGCTGCTGCGTTCGGTCATCGCCGTCTGGTCCACCGTCACCGGGTCGATACCGGTGCGCGCACGGAGATAGGCGGCCATGGGTGACCAACGGGGCGCTACACGCTCGCGGATGTGTTCATACCCCGCATGCACCAGCACTTTGGCGTTCGGATCGCGAGCGAAGGTGGCGGCGTACAGGTTCTCTGCCTGTGCATGATCGCGCCGCTGCTGGGCGTTGAGTGAGTCCGGCTTCTGGTACTGCTCGCCGTGCGCCTCGTACGGCACGAGTGTGTACCCCAGCCGCAATGCCTCACGCACCACCTCGGCGAACACCGGCTCACTTGTGTAGCTGTTGTCGTCAATGGCGTAACCGCGCATGGCCAGCACACTGTCGTACCCAAACGCCTCGGCGGCGAAGTATCGAAATCCCTTCTGCCACAGGACCGGCAGCAGTTCCAGCGTGAGCAACCGGTCGGTCGCGGCATGGTGCCGTTCGTTCACCATGATGATGCGCGCCGTGTCGGCCATGGTTCGCAGCGTGTCCAGTGCCGATACCCCGCGCGCCTGACCGAAGAGCCGCTGTGCTGCGGCGACATCTCCAGTGGAAGGGCGTGCAAGCTGGTCCCAGGTGGCCAGTGCGCGATCGTGATTGCCCCAGGTGCCTTCCACCTGCGCGAGCAATTGCAGCCACATGCCACGCTGTGGAGAATCGGCCGCGTACAGCGAGTCGGCGACGCGAAGCCGGAGCAGCGGCGCCCACACCGGTTCACCGTCATGCGACCGCATCAGCTCGAAGGGGCTGGCCGCTGGCGCAGACTGCGCTCTCACGGACGCCGGCAACATCAACGCGGCAATCAGGAGGGCGAGCCGTGACAGGCTACTTTTTGACATGGGTACAGTCTACCTCACCGAAGACGATCCGGAATGGCCGCCTGCGACAGGCAGGATTCCCGATGACGCATGGCGGGCGATCGCACGTGCCAATCGCCTGTGAACTCCTTGTCGTGACACGGATCGTGGCGGAGCGGCGTCGCACTCCGTAGACTGGAATTGTCGCAACCGTTGCCATAGTTGGTGACATATGACCAGCGCATTGGTCATATCGCACAAAAATGGTCATTCCAGTCTGTGTTGTCGTCCAGATGAGTGACTTTTTTCTGCGTCTTTCAGACGACGCGCCGCAACATGCAGCGGATACATGATTCGAAGACTCACGTAGCAACACGTCGCAACACGATGCGTGAGGACTTCCCGCAGGGACGCACGTCACATGTGCATAACCTGAACACCCCTGATCATGTCCATTGCTCGTTCGCGTTGTACATCGCGATCTGTTCCTGTCATCGCGCTTCTGGCTGCGATGTCTCTTTCTTCCGGTTCCATCCTTCACGCGCAGCAAATTGGCATTTCCGTTGTGCCCACCGCCGAACGTGTGCAGTGGAGCGATGACTTTGCCCTGAAGGACGACTACCTGTACGGCGGTCGTCTGGCACTGCGTTTTGGCAAATGGGTCGAACTGCAGCCTTTCTATTTCCAGCGTGCCGGGCTGGGCCTCGACAGTGCCCGGGCCTCATCGACGTTTGGCCCGCTGTCTGCTGGCCGAACGCTGGACATCAAGCACTACGGCACGAGCATGCAACTCAACTTCGGTGATGCCGCAGTGGTGCCGTTTGCGCGCGTGGGGGCCGGAGTCCTGCGTCTGGAGCCCGACTCCGGTGCTCGTCAGGATCGTATCGCCTTGAGCGCGGGCGGTGGTGTGCGCTTCGGGATTGCGGGGCTGAACGCCGAAATCTTTGCCGAGCAGATGGGCTTTCGCATGAACACGCGCTCCCTGTTCGGCCCCGACACCACCACTGGCGCCAGTCTCACGACGTTGCGCAACCTGGTGTACGGGGCAGCGGTCACGATTCCGCTCAGCACCATGCGTGACGATGATGGGGACACCGAAAAGCTCAGCGGATCGACGGCCCCCATCGAACCGTTTGTCGGTCGCCTCAAGTATGCCAGCGGGCACAACCTGCCCAATCTCGAGGTGGCGGGCGTCCGGGCGGGTATCGACTTCACACCCGTCTTCGGCGTTCGTGGCTTCTACTGGCGCGGCGTGAATGATGACCGTGATGGTCCGGCGCCGGTCGCTGGGTATGGCGGTGAGGCCCAGTTCAATCTCTCCACCGGCTCCGGTCTGACGCCGTATCTCGTCATGGGCGCTGGACAGATCGACTACAAGGACAACTTCGCGGACTCCCTGGGTATGTCGCGTGGCGACAAAACCGCGTTCATCCTGGGCGGTGGTGCCAGCTTCCGTCTCACCGATCGGGTGCGCATCAATGGCGCCATTCGCGATTACATCATGACGGTCGACGACAACCTCGACAACGTGGCCAGCACCGGCGATCTGACCCACAACACGATGATCACCGCTGGCGTCACGATCAGCCTCGGTGGCAAGTCGACCCCGTCGGCGCGTGAACGGGAGGCGCAACTCAGGGCGGAACGGGAGCGCGACTATCGTCGACGCGAGGCACGCCGCGGCGACTGGCGTGATCGGGAAGAGCGCGACAATCGCAACGATCGCGACTCGCGTATGGATCGACCCAAGTCCGACACCTCCGACCGGGATCGCAATCCGGGCGACACGCAGCGGGGTCGCACGATGCGCACCCAGGCTCCGGGCGGTCAGTGGATCACGGTGCCGGTACCAACGCAGGGCGAGGTCATTCTGCGCTACGGCATGCCACCACGTCCCAGCATGGACAGCGTGACCCGGCGCGTGGACACGGTGACGGTACGTCGTGATTCGGTGGTGCGCGTGGATTCGACGGTGCGTCGCGACTCGGTGACATCATCAGCAACACCGCCCGCGGCCCCACCGTCGAGCGACCTGGCGTTGGAACTGCGTGAGCTCGAACGTCGCCTGAATGCGCGCATTGATGGCGCACGGCCGGTCACCACACCGAGTGTGGTCGCCATCGCACCCGGCACGCGCGACACGGTGGTGCTGGACCGGAATTCGCGTCCTGTCTTTCAACGGTTGCAGCAGACCCGTACCAGCGACCTCCGTCCCTATGCCGGTCTGGGTGTGGATGATGGAGATGTGCAGTTCGTCGTTGGATTGCGCGCTGATCTTGGGCCGGTGAGCACGAACAGCGGCTGGCACTTTGTGCCGGAACTGGCGGTCGGATTTGGCGAAGGGAATACCTCGGTGCTGGCGCTCGCCAACGCACGCTACGCATTCGGCTCCATCGGCGGCACGAACTCGCTGCTGCCGTACGTGACGCTCGGCGCCGGTGTCTTCTCTCCCACTGTGCTCGGCGTCAATACGGCCATTGGTACGTCGTTTGCACTGCGTTCCGGTTCCGCCAAGCCGTTGTTTCTGAATCTGGAACTGCAGGGCATCAATATGTTCAATCAGACGCGCATTCTGGTCGGCCTGAGTCGCAGCCGGTAGCGTCGCGTCGGGAACCGCCCAGGCCCCGGACCAAAAGCTGCTCATTTTGCGGCTCGTTGGGCCGGGGCCTGTTGCCGTGCGAATGCCTGCCGAATCGGGGCGCACGGGGGCAACTTGTCTTGTATGCGACAGCGACCGCCGAGCATATGACGCAGGACCCATGACGCAGGCCCCAGGCATCTGGCGAGTGCGGCATGTCATGCAACGCACGCTCCTGGCGCCGCTCCCTGCTGAGGGCGCGGCAACGGGGATGGTGCTGGCCGCCTTGTCGTTGACGCCCAGCCTGTTGCCACGCGCCTGGGCACTCGAAGGGGTGCTGTGCGGACTGGCGATGTGTGTGGGGTACGCGGTGGGTCTGATCGTGCGGGCGGTGTGGCGCTATCTCGAGTTTGCAGTGCCTGCACCGCGTATGCGACGCGGATGGGTGATCGGGACGCTGTCGCTGTCCGGACTGGGGTTGCTGGTCGGGCTGGTGCGCTCCTCGGCCTGGCAAAACGATGTGCGGGCTATCATGGGGCTGCCGCCACTCGACGAGTGGTATCCGTGGCGCGTGGCAGCTATTGCCATAGTGCTGTTTGTATGTGTGCTCACGATGGCCCGGCTGTTCATGGTGCTGCAGCGCGCCATGGCCCGTCCCGCCAATCGCCTGATGCCGCGCCGTGTGTCCGCCGCGCTGGGTTTTGTGGCCGCCAGTGTTGTGGTGTGGACGCTGGCCAGTGGCGTACTGCTCGACTCGGCGCTGCGCACGATGGACCGCACATCGCGCGAGTTGGATCAATGGATGGACGATTCCGATGCCGCGCAGGCTCGACGCCCGGAGTCTGTTCCACTCTCTCCAGTCACCTGGGAATCACTCGGTCGGCATGGGCGTCGGTTCATCGCCGCACGCTCTGACACAGCGGCCATTCGCACCGTAGCCGGCACGGTGGAGGCGCAGCCGGTGCGTGTGTACGTGGGGCTGTCGGTTTCCGACTCCATCGCCACGCGAGTGGATATCGCGTTCGCTGAAATGCTGCGGCGCGGGGCGTTCGAGCGACGGGTACTGCTCATCACCACGCCCACGGGCAGCGGCTGGGTGGATCCGCCGGCCGTGGCCGCACTGGAGTACCTCTACCGCGGCGACGTGGCCACCGTGGCGGTGCAGTACTCGTATCTGCCGAGTTGGTTGTCACTGCTGGCCGAGTCGGCGTATGGCTCGGAAACGGCCTCCGCGTTGTTTCATCGGGTGTATTCGCACTGGCGTTCATTGCCACGCGAATCGCGTCCGCGATTGTATGTGCATGGCGTGAGCCTCGGCGCGCTCAATTCCGGCGAAGCGGTGAATCTCTACGACCTGGTGGACGACCCCATCGATGGTGCATTGTGGGTGGGTCCGCCGTTTCGCAGTACCACCTGGCGCGCGCTGGTGGACAATCGCGATGCAGGCACGCCGATGTGGCTGCCTGTGTATCGCGGCGGCAGCACGGTGCGCTTTGCCAATCAGATGACCACACCGGCCACGCTCGATGCACCGTGGGGCCGTTTCCGCATTCTCTATCTGCAGTATGCGTCCGACCCAGTGTCGTTCTTCGATGCCAGCATTGCATGGCAGCAGCCGGAGTGGTTGCACGAGCCTCGCGGGCACGATGTGACACCACGTCTCCGGTGGTATCCACTGGTGACGATGCTGCAGTTGGCGATCGACTTCATGTCGGCCGACAAGTCGCCGCGCGGGTTTGGGCACATGTACAGCATCCGCGACTACGTGAAGGCGTGGGCCGCGCTCACCGATGTGCCGGGGTGGACGCCGGCGTCGCTGGATGCGCTGGCCGAACATCTCGCAACGGCACCGTGTTGCCGGGACTTGTAGGTCTCACCTGCCGAGCTTGCCAGTGGGGGTGCCGGCGACGAGTCTACTACGCTCACATCACCTACGTACTCTGGCACCGAGACTCGCATGATCGGCAAGATCCAGCCCTATCAGGCCCCGACGATCAACAGGGTCGCTCCCAAGGACCGTGAGAGCCGGTGGCCGCTGGTGCGAGACGTCGCCGAAGCGTTTCCGGGTAACCCGGGCGCTGAGACCTTTGGGTTCTGGTTCAACTACTTCTGGACCGAAGTGCAGAAGTTCGATCGCATCACGGCGATTCAGCAGCAGAAGGCCGCCGAGGTGTTCTTCAGCGTCTTCGAAGGGGCGCAGGCGCCGTTCACGCTGCGGGCTGACTTTGCGGGCCGCGATGACGCGTTCAAGGAGAACGTGCTGCGCCAGCTGTTGCTCATCGGCTTCAAGCGGGTGGCGCTCGATGCTCCGGCGATGACCGTACGCTCGCCAGGTGGCCGGTCACTCGCACCGGCGCCGTTGGTGGCCAGCGACGCGCGGGCGATGAATCTCAAGATTCTCCAGGACGCCAAACGCGGACCCACACCCATTGCGTTTCGCGCCGACGGCCGGTCGTACGACGAACTCATTCAGCACAAGGGATTCCGCGTCCGGGCACGGTCGAAGGACTCACCCGTTTATGCCTGGAACGGTTTCGACAAGGCATGGCATCCGTTCAACAACCCGGTGTATGCCAACTCGATGTTCCTGCGGCTGGGGAGCAAGAACGCCGACAATTGCCTGCAGACGGTGATCTCGGTGGGGGCGGAGTTTGCCGGCGTGACGCACTTTCCGATCCTCAACGACTACGTGCTCGTCTTCCCGGTGAAGAGTCCATCGGACGGACGGTTCCTGGCGCTCAAGCCGCACTGGGAATGGACGCCACAGGATGTGCTCGCGGCCAAGGCGCATTCGCAGAAGGTGCGCGTGGTACGCGGCGCGGGTGGCGCCATCGAGTATCTCGCGAAAGACAATTACATCTACGCCTTCCTCACGGATGGCGTGAAGTTTTTCCATACAGAGCAGTACTTCAAGAGCCATGGACACACGCCGTTTCCCGAGCGTGGGGCCAACGAAATTCCGCTGGCGAACATCCTGTGCGAGATACACTTCGTGCAGAAGTGGTACTTCAGCGAAGCGGACGGCCAGATCATGCTGTATGAGCTGGCGTTCGATCCCATCAAGTGGGTCCCCTCGACCGCCTACGTCGACGTGGTGATCGGCACCAACGGCCGGCAGGAGCTGGAGGCGATCATCCTGCGGGAGATCGCCAAGGCGCGATCACGCTCCGACATCACCGGGGAGAAGCTCAAGCTCGACCGCCAGAACATGCTCCGCTGGACGCCGCAGGAACGCGAGCAGGCGGCACGCGCACTGGCCGCGCATCTCAAGGTGACAACGGCCAAGACGCCCAACGGAACCAACGAGAAGAAGGCGGTGATCCTCGCGCATCCATCGCTCAAGGTCAAAATCGACGCGCTCGACCCGAAGGGATGGAACGACATGCGTGCGGAGGCGAAGAAGTACGCCTGACGAAGATCGGCCGACCGGTGTCGTGCTTGCGCTGCCACATGAGCGAGTCGCGGCAGATAGGCATTCAGCGCCGCAGAGGCTGCGGCGCTGTGACTGGTTTCATTGGCGGCGTCTTCGGCGGGATCCGGGATCGGCACGGCGCCACCATACCCGATCCCTTCCGAATGGTACCGCACACTCCCGCGTTACTTCGTCACTTCCCGGCCGCCTTCGCGTTTTCGGTCTTCACCACCTGCTCGATCGCCATGTTCACACTCACGGCGCCTCGCAGCAGCGCCGCGGTGTACCTGGGCTGATCGACCTTCATGCCCCACATGCCGGACTTGGTCTGCAGGTCGGCACCAAGCGGTGAGAGTGCGGCGAGTCCTGCGGCGATCGCGTTGGCGGCGCGCGGAGAATCGTCGGTGGCATCTCCGATCGATCCGACGTCGTCCGTGGCCAGATCTTCGATCTGCCCCTTGGTGATGGCCGAGCCCCACTTGCCCTTGGGCGTGATCCACAAGGTCGACGCATTGAGCACCATGTCCGCGGAGATGCTCACGCTGGCCCCGCGGGAGGCGATGCCATGACGCTTGCTGCCACCCAGCAGCGGAGCATCCACGCGATACTCGGGGACCATCACGATGGCGTCATGATCCTTCGCCACCTTCCGAAAGCCCCATCCATATCCCTGAAACGGCGGGTCGATGGCCTGCGCATCGCTCGGGAAGCCCATCAGATAGGTGTTGCTGGTGCCACGCGGTGAATCGGTGGGCATGTCGTATCCGGCATCCGGCTTGTAGCGCCCCATCTTCACCACTTCGGGATCGTCCTTCACGTCGTCGTAGGTGAGTACCGTGTATCCGGCGCCACGCAGGCGGGCCACCAGGTCGTCCTGGAGTTGCTGGGCCAGTCCCTGCACGTAGGCCTTTTCGAGGCCGGCCACCATGTACTTGCCCTTGGCTTTGACCGTCTTGCCGTCGGTCTGATAGAAGCGACCGCTGTTCACCACAGTCAGCGATCCCTTGAGCGCGTAGCGCACGAGGACCATGGGAATCAGGATTTTCCGTGGCCCGCGCAGTTCGTCTTCGCCGCGAACATCGAGCTTGCCCTTGAGGTCGATGGGATCGGTGATGGTGATGGGGGCAGCCTGGGCGGCCAGCGGCGCGGCATGCAGGGCTCCGGAAAGCAGGAAGGCCAGTGCGGCAGCGCGTCGCAGTGTGAGCATGGGAACCTCGACCAAGGGTGAGCCGTGCCCGTTCGCATGGGAGAACGGGAAACCGCGGCCAAGATACGAGGCGACTTCGTTGCCATCTCAACATATCAACATGCTGCGCCACAACGTGTTACGCGGCGGCCGTCAGTTCCGGCGTGCGTCGTCTTTCACCGACCGGGGCGGCGGCATACTGTACGCACATGCCCGCCGCGAGCCACCACCGCCTCATCACCCTCGGTCGACTGACCCTGCTCGACCCGGTCGGGAACGAGGATCGCGAGCTGGGCACCCGCAAACGCAAGCTGGCGTTGCTGACCGTGCTGGCGGTCTCCGGTCGTTCGTGGACCCGCGATGCGCTGGTGGATCTCTTCTGGGGTGAGCAGGACGAGGCCCGCGCGCGGCATTCCCTGAGCGATACCCTGTCACATCTGCGCCGCGTGTTGGGGCCGGATGCCATCAGCCAGCGGCGCACCGAAGTGGCGTTGGCCGAGGACATCGCGCTGGGCGTGGATGTGCTGGAACTGCAGGACGCGGCACGTCAGCAGCGATGGGTCGACGTGGTGACGCTGTACGGCGGCCCGTTCCTGGATGGCCTGCATGTGGGCGGCTCGCCGCGACTGGAGCAGTGGAAGGACGGGGAGCGTCGCCGGCTGGATGCCCTGTTCGCGACCGCCGCCCGCGCCCAGTGCGAGGTGCTGCTGCGGGCCGGAGAGTACGACGCATGCGCGGAACTGGCATCGCGATGGCTGCGCGTGGCGCCCACGTCACCACATGCCGCACTGTTTCGTTTGCGTGCGCTGGCCGCACCCGGCACGCCGGAAGGCGATCAGCAGGCGCTCGACGAACACGCGGCCATCGCACGGCAGCTGGAGAGTGAGTACGCGGCCCGCCCCGACCGGGTGGTGATGGCGCTGGTGGAGGAGATCTCGACCCGAGTGCGTGCACGGCAGGTCGATCCGATGCCGGTGGTGGTGTCGTCAGCCTCGGCAGAGGCAGAGGCAGTGCCGGCGGTGGTCGCCGTGGCACCGACGTTGCCCGTAGCGGATGCACCTGTCGGCATCGTTGCGCCACGCGCGTCGCGTCGGTGGCCGTGGTTTCTGGTGCTGGGCGGCGCCGCAGCGGCGGCGTTTGCGTGGACGCAGTCGTCGCGTGGTCCCGAGGCATCGAATCAGGCGGCACCGGTAATACTCACGGCGTCGCCAGCGGCGCGTGCGCTGTATGAACAGGGCGTGATGGCCTATGATCGCGACGGCAACCGCGATGAAGCCATCCGCCTGCTCGACAGCGCCATCGCGATCGACAGCACCTTTGCGCAGGCGTATCGCCGCCTTGGCCAGATCTACGACAACGGCGTCGATGGTCGCAGCCGATCGGTGGAGATGCTCACCCTGGCCGCACGACACGCCGCACAGCTTCCCGAGACAGAACGACTCGTGACGCTGGGCGCGTATCACCGCACCGTGACCGGCAACTTCGCGCGCGCTGCATCCTCGTATCGTGCGTTGCTGGAAATCGCTCCCAACGATGCGCGAGCGTGGTCCAGCCTCGGCACGGTGTACGATCACCTCGGCGATCGTCGTCGCGCGGTGGAAGCCTACGAGCGCAGCATCGCGATCAATCCACGACAGGCACTGACCTGGATGAATCTCGCGGATGGGCGCTACACGCTGGGCGATTCCGCTGGCGCCTGGCGCACGCTGGACTCGATGGCGCTCGCCTTTCCGGGACATCCGGGGCTCTTCATGCGTACGGCCTCTCTGGCGCATGCCGAAGACAAGCGTGAGCTGGCCGAAGGACAGTTGCGCGCACTGATCACATCGGCGGGGGACGATGGGTATCAGCGCGCCGTGGGGGAGATGCTGCTGGCGAAGGCGTGGTGGAGCTGGGGACGTCTCGACGAAGGCGACGCGGCTCGCATGCGCGGCGTGCGTCTCGAGCGTGCACGAGGTGCCCGTGAGGCGGCGCTGGTCGGCGAACTCGATCTCGCGATGGCGGCGGTATGGTTGCGCGGCGACAGCACGCTCGCCCGCAAGCGCATCGCGGATGCCCTGCGCACCACACCATTGGCATCATTGCGCGTGGAGGACCGGCCATACCTCGATGCGAGTATCGCCCTCGCTTCCAGCGGCCAACCCGCCCCCGCATCGGCCTTGCTCGACGAATACCTGCTGCGGTCCGATTCACTGACACGGCGGCGGGATGCGACGCGGGAGCACCACGCCCGCGGCATGATCGCCATGGCATCGCACCAATGGCCTATAGCGATCGCCGAGTTTCGCATGGTATCTGATGCGCTGTGTCCGATTTGCGGGATGCCCGAGCTCGCGCTCGTGTACGAGCAGGCCGGTCTTCGTGACTCGGCCCTCGCCGTGGTGCGGCGCTATCGCACCACGCCCAGCCAACGCCGTCTCGATATGACGGCAGCATTTCATTCAACGGGAATGCGCGCACGCTGGCCCTGAAACAACTGGGACAGTCCGACTACCGGCGCCCAGGACACTGCACAAACCTCGTTTTGCACTCTTGACGCCGTGAACACGGGGCGGGATCATCGCGATCATCAGGTCGCCCTGCGCGTTCTGTGGTGCCCCGCATTCGTCGCATGCACACGGGCCGCGCTCTCCCCCCGCAGCTTTCGGAGCATGTTGATGAGTGCCCGCATTCCCCCTCGATGGCATCGCCTGGCCGTTGCCATCGCCGTCGCTGCCCTGGCGGTGGTGATACGCCCGCAGCCCCTCCACGCCCAGGCCCCGGGCACCATTCGTGGTGTGGTCACCGATTCGTCCACCGGACGTCCCGTGGCGAGCGTACAGGTCTCCATTCCCGGCAGCACGCGCGGGACGGTGACCAACGATGCCGGTACGTATTCCCTCACCGGTGTGCCTTCCGGATCGGTCACACTGCGCCTGCAGCGCATCGGCTATACCGCGATCAGCCGCACGGTCACGCTGTCCGCTGGCGGCACGGCCACACTGGATGTCGTGCTCTCCCCCGCCGCCACCGTGCTCACCACGGTCGTGGCCACGGGTTACGGCAGCAGTCAGCGCGCCACGGTGAGTGCGGCCATCGCGTCGGTCGATTCCACCACCTTTGCGCGACTGCCGGTCACCAGCATCGACAACGCCCTGCAGGGTCGCATTGCCGGTGTGCAGGTCATGCAGAACTCCGGCGAACCGGGCACCGGCGTGTCGGTGCGTGTGCGCGGTCCGGCGTCGCTCAATGCCGGCAACCAGCCGCTGTACGTGGTCGACGGTGTGCCGATGTTGCAGGGCACGTTCGAGCAGATCACCAGCACGAGCGGCCAGCGCATGACGCCCATCTCGGCGCTCAACCCCGATGACATCGCGTCCATCGACGTGCTCAAGGACGCCGCCGCCGCCGCGATCTACGGTTCGCGTGGCTCGAACGGCGTCGTGCTCATCACGACCAAGCGCGGCGCCGGCGGTAACCGGTTCCGCTTCAACATCAGCAGCTCGCTGGGTTCGCAGAGCGTGGAGAAGAAGCTCGACCTGCTCAACGCCTCGCAGTACGTCACGCTGATGAATGAAGGCCGCGCCAACCAGGGGCAGACGCCACTGTTCGCCGCGGGCACGGACAGCATCAACACCGACTGGCAGGACGCGGTGTTCCAGAGCGCGCCGATGTCGGACGTGCAGCTCAGCGTGAGCGGTGGCACCGATCGCCTGCGCATGTTCCTCTCCGGCGCCAACGTGTCGCAGAAGGGCGTGGTGATCGGCTCGCAGTATCAGCGCCAGACGATGCGCCTCAACGTGGACGCACAGGCCGCCCCCAAGCTGTCGCTCATTGGCTCGGTGGGTCTCACGCGCGAATCGAATGACCGCGTGCCGGGTGACCTCAACGTCGACGGCATCATCACCAACGCGATCTCGCTGCAGCCGTTCTCGCCCATCCGCGGCACCTCGTTCGGCTACGGCGGCATCGCGCAGAACCTGCTGTATTCCAACCCGGTGGCCTACGCCGCCTACAGCTCGCTCAATTCGCGCACGCTGCGGGCACTGGGCAATCTCGAGGCGCGCTTCACCGCCACCGATCGTCTCACGATCACGGGCCGGGCCGGTGCCGATGTGTACGCGGTGGACGAACTGCGCTGGCGCTCCCCCAAGGTCGATCGCGCGGCCAGCAGCAGCGTGGGTGGCGAAGGCGTGAGTGGCCGCACCAACGCCACGCGCTACGTAACCGAAGCGTTCGGCAACTACGACCTGATTCGCACTGACGCGCAGCAGCTGCAGCTCACGGCCGGCAGCAGCATGGAGCTCAACAACTCCGACTTCAACTACGTGTCGGGTACGGGCTTCCCCACCGGATTCGAGCGCTATGTGCGCAACGCCGCAGCCGTGTCGTCGTTCGACGGCGGTGCCACCGAGAACACGCTGGTGTCGTACTTCGCCCGCGCCAACTGGTCGGCCCGTGACCGCTACCTGCTGTCGGCGAGTTTCCGCACCGACGGCTCGTCGCGCTTCGGCAGTGCCAATCGCTATGGCCAGTTCATGGCCGCATCAGGCGCCTGGACGATCTCCGACGAAGCCTTCATGTCAGGACTGGCGCGCCATGCCAGCCTCAAGCTGCGCGGCAGCTATGGCACCACGGGCAATCAGGGCATCAGCGACTTTGCCAGCCGCACGCTGGCGACGGCGCAGTCGTACACCGGCGTCACCGGTCTCGCGAACTCCACGCTGGGCAATCCCAACCTCAAGTGGGAGCTCACCAAGGAAACCGACATCGGTGCCGATATCGGTGTGCTCGGCGGCCGCGTGAACCTGAATGTCGACTGGTACAACCGCGCCACCAGCAACCTGCTCGTGCAGCGCCCGGTGCCGGCCACCAGCGGCTACACCAGCGTGTGGGACAACGTCGGCGCCATCAAGAACAGCGGCTTCGATCTCGCGCTGCAGACGCAGAACGTGCGCTCCGCCAAGCCGGGTGGCTTCGAGTGGACCACGGATCTCAACGTGACGTTCAACAAGAACGAAGTCACCGAGCTGTACGACGGGCTGCCGATCACGGCCACCGTGTCGGGCCGTGTGACGTCGGTGGCGGCGGTGGGTCAGCCGTTGGGCACGTTCTTCGTCTACAAGTTCCTGCGCGTCGATCCGGCCACCGGCAACGCCCTGTATCGCAAGGCCGATGGCACCGAGACACTCGCCCCTGTGGCCGCGGATCTCGCCTACGGCGGCAACCCGCAGCCCAAGTACTTCGGCGGTCTCACGAACACGTTCACGTGGGGCAACCTCGACCTGAAGGGCTTCCTGCAGTTCAGCCAGGGCGGCAAGGTGCTCAACCTCGCCCGCATCTTCATGGACGACGGCGGCAACTCACGCGACAACAAGTACGCCTCGGTGCTCAATCGCTGGCAGAAGGCCGGTGATATCACCGACCAGCCGCGCATGGGCTCCACCGGCGGCGCACGCTTCCTCTCCACGCGCTTCGTGGAGGACGGCTCGTTTGCCCGCCTGCAGGAAGTCACCGTGGGCTATCGCCTGCCCGCCGCACTCGCGCGCTCCATGCGTGCCGACAATGCGCGCCTCTACTTCTCCGGCCGCAACCTGATCACGTGGAGTGACTACATGGGATTCAATCCCGACGTGAACAGCAACGGCGCCAACGCCAATACTGTCATGGGTGTCGACTACTACGCCTACCCGCTCGCCCGCACGTTCACCTTCGGCATCACGGCGGGCTGGTGATCACCATGAACCGATTCCCGACTCTGCGCCGTCTGGCGCTCGTGGGCGCCGCGATGTCCGTCGCCGCTTGCGGTGATGTGCTCAACGTGGAACCTGTCACCTCGCTGCCGCAGGACCTGCTGATCACCGACAATGCCACGGCCACCGCGGCACTCAACGGTGCCTATGACGGCCTGCAGTCAGGCAGCTACTACGGACTCTCCGCGCTGCTCGTGGGCGACCTCGCCTCCGACAACACCGTCTGGACGGGCACCTTCCAGTACCTCGGCGAAATGGCCACCAACCGCATGCAGGCCGACAATGCGGAAGTGACCTCGATGTGGACGGCGATCTACCAGCAGATCGATCGCGACAATGTCCTCATCAACAAGGTGCCGCAGGTTGCGCTGGTCACCGACCCGGTGCGCAGCGATGTGATGGGACAGGCGTACTTCATGCGTGCGCTCGGCTTTCACAACCTCGTGAAGTTCTGGGGCGGCGTGCCGATTCCCACCAAGCCCATCGCCGCACCATCCGAGGCGCAGGCTTACACGCGCGCCACCGTCACCGAGGTGTACACGCAGATCCTCAAGGATCTCGACAGCGCCCAGGTGCTCATCCGGAACACCACCAACACGCGCTATGCCACGCCGATCGCGGCGCGCGCACTGCGGGCACGGGTACTGTTCTACCGCGCGGGGCTCACGGGCAATGCGGGTTCGGCCGCCGACTATCAGGGGGCGCTGGATGCGGCCAACCTGGTGCTGGCCGGCCGTGACACGCTGACAGTTCCTTACGCGGATCTGTTCAGCGCGACCGGCAGCAACACCACGGAAGACATCTTCCGTGTGTCGTTCAACGCCACCGAAACCAACGGTATCTCCAACTACTATCTGCAGGTGGGTCGTGCCGAAGTGGCGCCGAGCACCAGCATCGATGCCGCGTATCCGGCAGGCGATGCCCGCAAGGCGTGGTCGATCCGTCCGAGTGGCAATGCGGGTCGCCCACTCAACGGCAACAAGTACGCGGCGCGTCCGGGCACGGAGCATGTGCACGTGATTCGTCTGGCCGAGGTGATTCTGATCAAAGCCGAAGCACTGGCACGGCTGAACCGACTGCCGGAAGCCGTGGCCGCGTACAACAAGGTGCGTGTGCGGGCTGGTATCCCCGTGCACACGCTGGGCAACCAGGTGACCACGCAGACCGATGTCATCAATGCCATCGAGCTCGAGCGTCGCCTGGAGCTGGCGTTTGAAGGCGACCGCTGGCCCGATCTCAATCGTCTGGGCAAGGCGATCGCGGTGAAGGGTCTCGCCGACCGTCCGGGTCAGGCGCTGTTCCCGATCCCGCTGCGCGACACGCGCACGTCGCCGAATCTGCAGCAGAATCCGGGCTACTGATCGGGCGTGTTGCCGGGCAGGTAGGCGATTTTGCGTAGACGGGGGCGATCGGCGGCATGCCGGTCGCCCTTTGTCGTTTTCCGATGGACTCAGCCGCCTGGATCTTGACGTCAATCAAAAGTGAATCCAGATTCACTTTTCACGACTCATCATTCATATGGCCCTCGCACTCGTCCGAAAGCAGGTCATCGAGGACA
>NZ_DASWXE010000177.1:0-7906 GCF_036405635.1 Gemmatimonas sp.
CAACAGCTCCGGGTACACACCAAGACTGGCGTTCACCAGGAACAACTGATCGTTGATCGCCGACACCTGCACCGGCTCCGGTCGCCCGGCGAGCAGCCACGACAACGCCTCGTCGATCTCCGTGGGCGCGCCATGTTCACGTGCGAAGAAGTTGAACGTGCCCTCGGGAATCACACCCATCGCACAACCGGTGGCGTGTGCGACCTGCGACACCGTGTTGATCGTTCCGTCGCCGCCCACTGCCACCACGGCGGAGTGTTCACGCTGCGCCTGCGCGGTGGCATCGCGCGCGACCTTCTCCAGTTCACCTGGGCCGGCCACCCAGAGACGCCCCGCGCGACCCGCCGCGTCCAGCGCCGACGTGATGGCTGTCTGGGTATCGTCGCTATCGGAGCTGCCCGCCTTGCCGTTGAGCACGAACTGCAGTGGCGCAGCTGCATCGAATGAGGGGCGCTGCATCCCTGACGGCGTCCCTGCAGGAACTGTCATCCGGCGCGAGACAACGGCTTCAGACGAGCGATCTGTGCAGCCTCTTTCGTGCGGAGCGCGTGCCAGAGATCCCAATCCTGCTGCAGACCGAGCCAGAAGTCCGCGCTCATGCCAGTAACCTGTGCCAGCCGGAGTGCGGTATCGGGCGTGACGCTCCGCTTCGCGTTGATCACTTCGTTCAATCGCGGGAAGGACACGCCAAGTTGGATCGCAAACGCGGACTGCGAGATCGCGAGCGGCTTGAGAAACTCCTCCAGCAACATCTCTCCCGGATGAGTAGGAGGGCGATGCGTGGGCAGGCGGCGCTGCACCAGCGACGTCCCCGCAACCGCCTTAGTGGTAGTCCGTGACTTCGACATCGTCGGCATAACCGTCCTCCCACCGGAAACAGATCCGGTACTGGTCGTTGATGCGGATACTGTGCTGCCCGCGTCGCGCTCCCTTCAACACTTCAAGGCGGTTCCCGGGCGGCACCGCCAGCTCCCGCAAATCGCGGACCCGATTGAGTTGGGTCAACTTTCTCGCCACCACGGGCCACAGGGTGCTGGGGCACACTTGCCGGGCACGGCGACTATCGACGCCGTTGAACAGGTCCTCGGTGGCCAAGTCGCTGAAGGAGCGTATCACACTATCTATTATAGCGGACCATATGATAGCACGCTATGTGTGCCCTACCCGAACACCAGCCCCCCGTCCACGATCAGGTTCTGTCCCGTCACGGCCCGCGACCACGGGCTGGCGAAGAACAGCACCGCATCCGCCAGCTCCGCGGGCGTGGTAACCCGGCGCAGCGGCGTACCGGCCGCAATGAGATCGAACACCGCATCGGGTGTGGCGGCACTGGCGTCGGTGGTTCTGAGCAACCCGCCCGACACCATGTTCACCGTGATCCCCTGCGGCCCCAGTTCAGCCGCCGCCGTGCGGGTGAGTGCCAACAGCGCCGACTTGGCCGCCGTGTAGTCGTGATACGGCACCACCGGATGCTGCACCAGATTGCTGCCAATCGTGATCACCCGACCAAAGCCGGTCGCCTTCATATCTGGGATGGCCGCCTGCAGCAACGTGAGCGCACCCACACAGGCGGTGCGTGTCTGATCCAGCAGATGGTCCGCGGTGAGTGTGGTGATGGTATCGCGCGCATCGCCATTGAACGCGTAGTCGGCGATGGCGTTGTGCACGAGCGTCGTGACGGGCCCCATCGTGCGGCGCACTTCATCGAACAGTGCACTCACCTGTTCGGCGTTTCGCACATCCGCCTGCAGCGCTCGGGTGCGTGGCCCCAATTCTGCCGCCAGCGCTTCGGCACGTTCACGGCTCGATCGATAGTTGATGACCACCTGCGCGCCTTCACGCGCAAACGCCGATGCGATGGCGGCGCCCAGTCCACGCGCCGCACCGGAAACGACGACAACCTGATCCTGCAGTAAATGCGACATATCAGCGGTTCCAGAGATTGTGGAAGTGATGCGTGGGGCCGTGGCCATGACCGACCGTGAGTTGATGCGCCGACGCGATGGCGTTGGTCACGTACTGCTTGGCAGCGCGCACCACCGAGTGCAGGTCACCACCACCGGCGAGACCCGCAGCGATGGCGGCGGACAGTGTGCAACCCGTGCCGTGCGTGTTGGCGGTGGACACACGTGGTGCGTCGAACCAGTGCACGCCCTCAGCGGTCATCAGACAGTCGGGACTGCGCTCTGCCGCGAGATGACCACCCTTGAGCAGTACAGCCTGCGGCCCGAGCGCGCGCAGCAGCGTGGCCTGCGTTTCCATCTCATCGCGCGTTGCTGCCACCGGCCTGTCCAGCAGGTGCGCGGCCTCGGCCAGGTTGGGTGTGATCACCGTGGCCAGCGGCAACAGTCGCGTGCGCACCGCGTCCACCGCATCAGGACGCAGCAGCTCGGCGCCACCCTTGGCGATCATCACCGGATCGAGCACGATCGGTCCGCGCATACGCTCGGCGAGTACATCGGCCACCGTGATGGCGATGTCGGCAGTGGCGATCATGCCGATCTTCACCGCGTCGATACGAATGTCGTCGAACAGCGCGTCGAGTTGCTGACGCACAAACGCTGGCGGCACCACATGCACACCGGACACACCCTGGGTGTTCTGCGCCGTGAGTGCGGTGAGTGCCGCCATGCCGTACACCTGCTGCGCGGCAAACGTCTTGAGGTCGGCCTGTATGCCCGCACCACCCGATGGATCCGACCCCGCAACGGAGAGCGCGTTGGGAATGCGCGAGCGCATGGTGTCATTCAGCTCTTCATCGATCGCACGACGCAGCGCGAACGCCGCCGCGCGGGGATCGGGCTGTCCACACACCGCCGATACCACCGCAATGCCATCCACCCCAGTGCGCATCACTCGCGCGACGTGTTCGAGATGCATGCCGCCAATGGCCACCGCCGGTAGCGTCGTCGCCGCCCGCGCCGCCTCGAGCCCCGCAAAGCCCAGCGCCGCTGCATGATCGGGCTTGGTGGGCGTGGCCAGCACCGGACTCATGCCCACATAGTCCACGAGCAGCGGATCGGCGGCAGCCGCCTGCGCCACTGTTTCACACGACAGGCCCACAATGGCCGATGGACCCATGCGCGCACGCACGGCCTGCGGTGTGAGGTCCGACTGCCCCACATGCACCCCGTGCGCACCGATGGCGAGCGCCGCGTCGATATCATCGTTGATGATGAGTGATACGCCCGTTCCCTGCAGCGCTTCCATCAACGCTCGGCCCATCACAATGCGCTCTTCCGTGGTGGCCGTCTTGTCGCGCAGTTGCACCATGGTGACACCACCAGCGACCGCTTCACGCACCGTGTGCAGCAGCCCTGCCTTGGCACACAGCTCCGGATCGGTGACGAGATAGAGACGCAGGCGATTGCGCATCATGCTCACGTCACGAGTCATGCGGCGCTCCACGACACACGCGTCGTGTCGGTGAGGTCGCCCGGCGTCACCGCCGCCAGCGCATCCAGGAATCGCCACGCGAACGAGCCGGGTCCCTTGCTCTGCTCGTGCGCGCGTGCGCCGGCTTCCGCGAACAACACCAGGGCTCCCACCGTCGCCTCGAGTGGAGCAGCGACTGCCGCAAACGCGCCCATGAGACAGGTGAGCGAGCAGCCGAGTGCCGTGACCTGCGGCATCCACGGCGAACCACCGGTGATCATCGCCACGCGCGTTCCGTCGGTCACCAGATCCATCGGGCCCGTCACCGCCACCACACTGCCGTGCTCCAGGGCCAGCGCACGAGCGGCTGCACTCGCTGCCGTCACCGGATCGGCTGCGTCCACACCGCGGGCCACCGTGTTACCACCAGCGAGCGCCAGAATCTCCGATGCATTGCCGCGCAGAATGGTGGGCAGGCGCGAGAGCAGGTCGCGGGCCACCGACGCGCGATACGCCGAGGCGTAGTGCGCCACCGGATCGAGCACCCACGGTGTGCCCATGGCGGTGGCGCCGTCGATGGCCGCCTTCATGCCGTCCACCCAGGCGGGCGACAGTGTGCCGATGTTGATGGTGACCGCGCGCGCAATGCCAGCGAACGCACCGCTCTCTTCGACCGTGTGAATCATGGCCGGCGCCGCACCGGCGGCGAGCAGTGTATTCGCCGCCATCTGCATCGCCACATAGTTGGTGATGCACTGCGTGAGCGGGGCCGACGCGCGCAACGCCGCAAGGGCGTCGGCGGGCGAGAGGCGGGGCGGTGTCGAGACTGGAGCGTCCATGTGTCCTCCAGCCAGCGAGGACAGACGCGCGCCACTCGCGGACGATGCCGGACGGTGGCCGCGACTCCCTACGCCAGCATGATCTGGGTCAGGTTCAAAGGGTGCTTCTCAGCCTCGCCGATCTACTGATCAACGGGACGCCCCTGTCGTATACCCAGAAATATAGCCCGTCACTTCGGGGGAAGAGGTCTTCACAGCCGAGCGGACTCATGGGCCCACCACCGACCACACGACGCGCGCCACAGCACGCCACCCAGGCGAATCGAACAGCAACACTTCTGCGCCCTGCTCGGCTATCACGGCCAGTCCTCCCCACAGCAACACGGGATGCACCGCCCCACGCGCAATTCGATCGTGCAGCATGGCCACGAGAATCCATACATCGGCCAGTACAAAAGCCAGCCAGAACTCCGGATTCGGCACCCACGGCATCCAATGACGGAATCGGAACCACGCTGGCCAGATCACCACCAACGTGGCAAGCAACATCCAACGTGCGTGCGCCTCGCGATTTCGACGTTGCAGATGGCCGGCAACCACCAGCAGGACAAATAGCAGGCCCGATGTAAAAACACCGAGCACCGCAGATATCGCGACATCACCGAGACCCAGGGACAGTTCGCGACGTACCTGTACCACACCAGCAGGGATCATGGTGATTGCCACGGATGCTGCCAATGGAATCCCCAACTGCCCGATACGACGATGCCAGCTCACATGACGCGTACGTATCAGTATCGGCTGCACGGCGAACAGCAGCACCCATGCCATCGCCAATGCGCCATGTACATGAAGGATCGCTGGCGCCTCGAACGTGCCTCCCGCCATGGGAGCGACATAGGTGCGCCCGAAACCGATCGCCACTGCCATCAGGGCGAGCACCGACATGCCGATGAAAAGCAGGGAACGATTCACAGTGATCCGCATCGACAACCTCAAGTGATCAAGCGACGCACAAATGTTACCGCCGGATGAGAGGCCATGGGAGGCACCCCTCGAACACGCATGTGCGTACCCCCACACCAGGACGTTATCGTTCAGGCGAACCCACCATTCACCACAGGCAACGCCCCATGCTCACCATCAGTGAGAAGTTCGCCCGACTCGGCACCGATCATGCGCCCGGACAGGAAGTCCGACAGGATCGGGTCGCACAGCACTCGGCCCTGCGTGGCGATGTGCTCGCCGGAACGCCGGTCGACTTCTCGCACGGTGACGTGAATGACGACGCCTTCGCACCAACACCCGGCGCGTTCGAGGAATTTGTCGCGGGTGTGGAGCGCGGCGGTTCGCAGGCGTACACCGAGTATCGTGGCGGTGCCGAATTGCGCGACAGCTTGGGCGAACGCCTCACGCGGTTCACGGGCAAACCGGTGTCCGGTGCCGATGAACTGATCATCACGCCGGGCACTCAGGGTGCACTGTTTCTCGCGCTCGGGGCCACGGTGAACACCGGTGATCGCGTGGCCGTGGTGCGTCCCGACTACTTCGCCAATCGCAAGCTGGTGGAGTTTCTGGGCGGTGTGGTCGTGCCGGTTCGCATGGACTACCTCGCGCACACCGATGGCGCGGGTCTCGATCTCGGCCAGCTCGAAGACGCCTTCAAGTCGGGTGTGAGGACCTTCCTCTTCTCCAACCCGAACAATCCAGCAGGCGTGGTCTACACGCACGCAGAAGTCGCGCGCATCGCCGAACTGGCCACCACGTATGGCGCGACGGTGATCGTCGATCAGTTGTACTCGCGCTTGCTGTACACGGGCAGCACATACACACACCTGCGCGCGTCCAGTATCGACGGGAATCAGGTCGTGACGATCATGGGTCCGTCCAAGACCGAGTCGCTGAGCGGGTATAGACTGGGTGTGGCGTTTGGCGCGCCGCACATCATCGACCGCATGGAGAAGCTGCAGGCGATCGTGTCGCTGCGCGCGCCGGGATATTCGCAGGCCGTGCTGCGCACCTGGTTCGCCGAGCCCGATGGCTGGCTGCACAATCGCATCGCCCTGCACCAAGCGCTGCGCGACGAGCTGCTCGGCGTGTTCGCCACCGTGCCCGGACTGGTGGTGCGTGCGCCGCAGGCCGGCAGCTATCTCTTCCCAAAGCTGCCGGCACTGGATGTACCGCTGTTCGACTTCGTGCGTGCGCTGCGTGTGCAGGCCGGCGTGACGGTGACCCCGGGGACGGAGTTCAGCCCGGAGAGCACCGACAGCATTCGCCTCAATTTTTCACAGAACCACGATGCGGCAGTCCAGGCGGCCCACCGCATCGCACAGTTGATCGATCGCTATCGCGCCTGAGGTGCGTTCAATGCCCGCTCAGGGCGCGGTCATCGAACGCAGCACCGGGTAGTACTGCGGCCCCGGCGAAACGCCGAGCACCGGGTCGAGGATGTTCCACCACATGAAGCCGTCGTCGGAGCGCGGATCCATGAGCAAGAACGTCAGTCGCGCGAGCGGCTGCTCCATGCTGATGATGACCGAGCCGGCCGGCAGCGTCTGCTGATTGGCTTCCCAGCTACCCGTCAGCGTGCGCGCGCGGTGTGTGCCCTGATAGTTCTGTTCGGCCAGCGTGTTGCCGGTGATGCGGAACCGCTCACCCGTGAACGCCATGTCGCGCTCGGTCACCGTGTACTTGATGCCATGCGCATCGAGTCGATCGGCGACACTCGCAATCATGCGCTGCGTGGGCGTACCACCCGGCGCACCAAAGCCACCCGGACGTGCGCCGCCGCGACCACCTGCGCCGCCCGGTGCACCAGCCGCCTGTGCAGGCGCTGCAGCCGGCGCCGAGGAGCCGGCCGGTTCCTGCGACACATTCGGAATCACCCACACACGCGGCGCAACACTGGTTTCGGTGGCCACGGCCGTGCCGAAGAACGGCAGCATTTCCGTGGTGCGATTGGTGTTGCCATCGGGGCGCATGCGATACGGACGATCGGCCACGTACGGATTGCGCACCGAGTTGGTGGGCGCAAAGACGATCTCGTACGGCTGCGGCGCCTTCACCAGTTGCTGGCGCACCGCGAGCTGCTGACCCACGATGGATTCTGCATTGGCCGCAGCGACGACTTCACGCACGCGGGTGCTGTTCTTCGACACGAAGTCGAGTGATTCCTCGAGGAACCAGTACGTCTCGGTGATGCGGGTCTTGAACGACGCGTACGAATAGGCCTCGGTGAGCAGGCCCAGGATATTCCGCACACCATAGTAGGTGGACGTGTAGCGCGGCTTGGCGAGCTCCGCGTCGGAGCGCCACGCGCGTTCGGCGCCAGTGCCCGACACACCACCATAGTAGAACCAGTCCGACCCGTGCTTGGCCTTCACTGCCTTGGTGATCTGCGGCAGCAACTCATCGCGCAGCAGGCTCATTTGCGCCTTCGAGTTGTTGGGGCTGAGCGACGTTTCGTACGTCATGTTGAAGCCGCTGTTGGAGCTGCCGTCGGTGGTGTGCAGATCCATCGCCACATGCGGCTGATACTCGGTGAGCAGCCGAGCCATGGAGCGCGCCTCGGCCGTCTCCATCTTGGTGCCATCACGATTGAGATCGAGCCCCAGCGCATTTTCGCGCGTGCCCATGCCACCCACCGGGCCCGCCTGACTGCCACGATTGGCCACGCTCACGCGCTCGTTGCCATCGGCGTTGTAGATGGGATTGATGAGCAGCACCGTGTTGCGCAGCCACGCGTTGCGCTC
>NZ_DASWXE010000178.1:0-14512 GCF_036405635.1 Gemmatimonas sp.
GCAGCCGGTACTCTCGTGGAACGCCGTAAGGACCGTGTGGAGACCCGGTGTGCGCTGCGCCGTGACAGTCTGAATACGCGCCGTGCCGTCGTGGTGCTTGATGGCCGGAAGGACCGGTGCTTCGGCGCGCACAGGCACCACCAGCAACATGTAGGGTGATGCGTCCCCTTCGATATTCTCGAAATAGTCGGATGCGTGTTCAGCCAGAACGACGGGCGCGAACGGCCGGAATCCTTCGCGCAGCTTGATGTGCGCATTGAGCCGTTGCTGCATGTCGGCTACGCGCGGATCGGCCAGTATGGAGCGCGCGCCAAGTGCTCGTGGTCCGAACTCCATCGCACCGTCGAACCAGCCGACGATCTTTCCCTCTGCGAGCCATTCGGCCGTACGCTGTGCGACGCCCTCTCGTCCGAGGTACTCGAACACGCCCTGTTCTGCCGTCAGTGCCTCGAGGATCGCCTCCTCCGTGAACGCCGGACCGAGTAGCGCGCCATTCATACCGTCATCGGCGTTTCCGTTCTCGCCAGTGATTGCTCGACTGCCGCCGAACCAGCGATGCCACGCCAGCAACGCCGCACCGATCGCACCACCAGCATCACCGGCTGCGGGCTGTACCCAGAGTCGATCGACAAGACGCTCGCGAAGCAACATGCCGTTGGCGACAGCATTCAGTGCAACGCCACCGGCCAGACACACTTCGCGGCAGTCGTGTTCCTTCACCAGTGTATTCACCATGCGCCGCACGATCATCTCCGTCACCACCTGCACGGACGCGGCGAGATCCTTGTCGCGTGTGGTGATCGGCGCATCAGGTTCACGCGGCGGTCCGCCGAACAGCGCATCGAATCGCGAGTTCGTCATGCGCAGTCCATCGTGAAATCCGAATGGCGCCAGATGCAGACGAAACGATCCGTCGTCCCGCAAGTCGACCAGATGTGACAGGATGGCGTCCACGTACCGCGGCGTGCCGAAGGGGGCGAGCCCCATGAGCTTGTACTCACCGGAGTTCACGCGGAAACCCGCCTGATAGGTACAGGCAGAGTACAGCAACCCGAGAGAATCCGGATATCGCAGTTCATGCGTCAGCTGGAGCGTCGCATCGTGGCCAATCCCCATCGATGCCGTTGCCCATTCACCAACACCGTCGATGGTCAATACGGCTGCACGCCGAAACGGCGACGGGAAAAACGCACTCGCTGCATGCGACTCGTGGTGCTCACACCAAAGCAACTGTCCGCGATAGCCACCGAGGCCTTCGCGAATCGCACCATCGAGATCGACTTTGTCGCGAGCCCAGAGCGGGCCGCCCTTCAGGAACGCACGCCATCCGCGCGGTGCGGTATACATCCAGCTCTCGAGCAAACGATCGAGATGCAGGATGGGCTTTTCGTAGTACGCGACGGCATCGAGCGCGTGGACATCGACGTCGGCCTGGGAAAGACACCAGGACGCAGCCAACGCCGGGAATGAGGCATCACCTTTGCGCCGGGAGAACCGTTCTTCGGAGGCGGCCGCCACAATCACACCATCGCGTACGAGGCATGCGGCACTGTCGTGAAAGAACGCCGATATGCCAAGTACGGTGGTCATGGTGCGGAGAAACTACTGCCTGGCCAGGAACTCCGTACACACCCCGGCCATGGTCTACATCAGCGACGCAGTGCCGCCGGTGTCCAGTTGAGTCCCACACCAACCGTGTCGTCGCTGCCGAGGATATCCGATCCACCGAAGCTGGCCGCAAGGCGCAGCGCGAACTGCGGATTCACCCGCCAGTCTGCCCCGAGGTCGATGTGCAGGCTCGCCGTCGACTTGGAGCGGCCGCGCCCATTGGGAATCACGCTCGGCTGGCATGTGCTGCAGTACACGATGGACGCCCGGGGATGCACAAAGGGCGTGATCGCCATGCCTTCCTCGAGGGGGAACGTATGCCCGATGCTGGCACCGACCGGGATGCGAAAAAACGTCCCGTTGCCGAACGCCGCGCCCGCGCCGGCGGTGAGCAAGACATCGAGCGGCTGGTCATCCGTTGCCCGCACCAGCTCCTTGCCGATTCCGCCACCCAGAAACAAAAGCGGATCGATGCGACCCTTGGGGTCTGCCAGACCAGCGTCAAGCTGCCAGTGCATCGTGCCATTGCCCACGCCTTCCCGCCACTGGAAGTACACCGAGGTGCCACTGCCCGCCGCCACAGCCGCTGTGTAGTCGCGCTCACTGGCACGCGGCGTCTGCATGGCAGGATAGTTGAACGCCTGCGCGCCCAGTGCTGGTGCCGTTGCAGATGCCAGCACAGCGGCGATGCCTATCGCAGCACCGGCCTTTGTCAGTGTGCGACGGAATGGGGAACCCGCACGTACACCGCATGTGCGAATGGCTGTCAGCATGAACGCTCCTGCATGATGCATGGTGGCACTTCGGTGGATGACCAACGCTGTGGTACGTGTCAGCAGCCGGGACAGTTCCACCAATATGCACAGAGCGCCCCGCAGCCGAAGCCACGGGGCGCTGTCGTGACCGGCATGGTGACCGGGCACACGCAACTCATACCCTGCCGATCAGCGTACCCGCGACCGGTAGGTACGGGACAGGCGCAACGTGGAACCATTGCCGAGCATGAGCAGGCCGTCGCCACCGGGCAGCGGGCTCATCTCGCGCACACGATCCATGTTCACGACGATGCGACGGTGAATGCGCACGAACTGGCGCGGGTCGAGCGCCGCTTCGATGGCCGTGATGGTGCCACGCGTGCGATAGCGTTCGCCGCCGGCATGCACACGGATGTAGTTGCCATCGGCCTCGAACCAGTCCACATCGGCCAGCGGTACGAAGCGGGTGCGACGACCTTCGCGCACGAGCACGCGCAGCGGACGACCTTCACCAGCAGCCGAACGGCCACCGTCTTCGAGCGAGAGATCGAGCACCGCTTCCTCTCCACCCTCACGCACACGATTCACCCGACCATCGAGCGGGCGCGGTGCGGCGCGCCACGGCGACGTGGCGATGAGTGTACCAGTGCTGGCACCACCCAGCGTGCGGCGGCGGCGCTGTCCATGCCCGTTGCCATTGGCTTCGGCGTGACCGTTCCCCAGCGAGGCTCCAGCCAGCGACGCGGCGGCAAGGCGACCATTGAACACGGCGCCAAGATCCACACCACCAGCCGCCGTTGCTTCGCCGAGGAGGCGCTGCAGTTCGTCGGCCGTGCGCAGCAGTGCGAGCTGCAACACCTGCTGGCGCGCGCGCGTGAGCGCTTCGTTGACGCGGGCGGGCGGCGCGGGCCACAACACAAAATCGGTGGCCTGCAATTCGAATGCGGCCACCGCGTCTTCGTCTTTGCTGCCCACGAAGATCACCGACACCGGGCGCTGATTGGCCGGCAGCCCGCGAATGAACGAGAAGCCCGAACCATCCGACAGCGCCGTGCTCACCACAGCGATATCGGGCACAGGAGACGACAACGCAGTCTGCGCTGCCGCGAGATCGGAAACCGGTCCGATCAGCGTCAGATCCATCGAACCCGCGAGCTCACCGAGCTGCTGCTCGAGAGCGGGCGGGACCTGACCGAGAACGACGACTCGCAGAGGCATGTGACGGAGGGGAAGACGCGAACGGGTCCGATGCGAGTGCATCGAGTGGGACCGGACGGGGATTGCCCTTGCCCTTAAGACTTACGCCTCACCACTCCTGTACGTTGCACCGCTGAGAAAGACGCGAGGCACGAGATTCCCAGGGAATCCCGTGCCTCGTGTTTTTCCTCGATGGCTGCCTCTCGGCGCCGACTTCCACTCAGGCAGCGCTGGCCTGCTCCGTCACCACGCGCACCTGGTCGTCCACCACCTGCAGGAAGCCACCATCGACGGTGAAGCGCTGCTCACCCTGCGCCGTATCCACGCGCAGCGTGCCCTTGCCCAGCAGCGTCATGAGCGGCGCGTGCATGGGCAGGATGCCGATCTCACCATCGAAGGCAGGCGCGATCACGCCGCGAGCGGTGCCTTCATACAGCACACGCTCGGGGGAGATCACCGACACCTTCAGGACGTCACTCACGATCAGCCCTGGAGCTTCTTGGCGTTGGCCACCACGTCTTCCACGCCGCCGGCCATGAAGAAGGCCTGCTCGGGGAGATTGTCGAACTCGCCGGCGCAGATGCGCTCGAACGAGGAGATCGTCTCTTCGAGCTTCACGTACTTGCCCGGGATGCCCGTGAACTGCTCGGCCACCGCGAACGGCTGCGACATGAAACGCTGCAGACGACGCGCACGACCGACGATCTTCTTGTCGTCTTCCGAGAGCTCGTCCATGCCCAGGATGGCGATGATGTCCTGCAGTTCCTTGTAGCGCTGCAGGATCTGCTTGGTCTGCGTCGCGACGTTGTAGTGGCGGTCGCCGACGTACTGCGCATCCAGAATGCGCGAGCCGGAGTCGAGCGGATCCACGGCCGGGTAGATGCCGAGCTCGGTGATCTTGCGGTTCAGCGTCACCGTCGCGTCGAGGTGGGCAAACGCCGTCGCCGGCGCGGGGTCCGTCAAGTCGTCAGCGGGCACGTAGATGGCCTGCACCGACGTGATGGAACCGTTGCGCGTGGACGTAATGCGTTCCTGCAGTTCGCCCATCTCGGTGGCCAGCGTAGGCTGGTAACCCACGGCCGACGGCATACGACCCAGAAGCGCCGACACTTCCGATCCTGCCTGCGTGAAGCGGAAGATGTTGTCGACGAACACCAGCACGTCGGCATTCTCCTGATCGCGGAAGTACTCGGCGACCGTGAGACCGGCGAGCGCCACGCGCAGGCGCGCACCCGGCGGCTCGTTCATCTGACCGTAGATCAGCGCCACCTTGTCGAGAATGCCAGCTTCCTGGAATTCCAGATACAGGTCGTTGCCTTCGCGCGTGCGCTCACCCACGCCGCAGAACACGGACTTACCGCCGTGACCCTTGGCGACGTTGTTGATGAGTTCCTGGATGATGACCGTCTTGCCGACGCCGGCGCCGCCGAAGAGACCGATCTTGCCACCCTTCACGAACGGGGCGACGAGGTCGACGACCTTGATGCCCGTTTCGAATACTTCCGTCTTCGGCTCGAGGTTGACGAAGTCGGGGCGCTTGCGGTGGATGGGCCACCGCTCGGCCGTGGCCGGGATCGGCGCGCCATCGTCCACCGGCTCACCGAGCACGTTGAGAATACGACCCAGCGCCGGAGCACCGATGGGCACGGTGATCGACGAACCCGTGTCGGTCACATCCATGCCGCGCGTGATGCCGTCCGTGCTGGACATGGCCACGGCGCGAACCTGGTTGCGGCCGATGTGCTGCTGCACCTCCGCCGTGACCTTGATGGCCTGGCCATCGGGCGCGATCGCGTTGACGACAATCGCGTTGTAGAGCTCCGGCAGGTTGTCCGTTTCGAATGCCACGTCGATGACGGGGCCGATAACCTGAACGATCTTGCCGACAGTGGTCGGCGCGGCAGTGGTAGCCATGAGTGCGTACTGGATATGGTGAAACGTCAGCCCTGCAGTGCCGATGCACCGCCGACGATTTCGGCGATTTCCTGCGTGATCTGCGCCTGACGCGCCGAGTTGTAGGTGCGCTTGAGCAGCTGCAACATCTCGGTGGCGTTATCGGTGGCGTTCTTCATGGCCGTTCGACGCGCGCCCTGCTCACCGGCGGCCGTTTCCACGAGGGCACGGTACACGGTGTTGCGCACGTAGAGCGGCAACAGTGCTTCGAGAATGGCGTCGGCCGACGGCGCGAGGATGAAGTCGCGCGCAACGGCGTTTTCGCCCGAAGCGGATGCCGGCGCCACGACCGGCAACACTTGTTCAGTGGCCGGCGGCGTGGACAGCGCCGACTTGTACTTCGCATACGTCACGTACACCGCGTCGAGATCGCCCGCCGCGAAGCGGGCCATCAGGTCGTCGATGAGTGATGCAGCATCGGCCGAAGACGGACGATCGCCGATATCGGCCCGTGCCGCCGCAAGATCGCGACCGAGGTACCGATAGAAGCCGATGCCCTTGCGTCCCACCACGTGCAGCTCGACCGAGATCCCCTTGCCTTCCATCTCGGCCAGGCGGGCGCGCGATTCACGAATGAGATTCGTGTTGAACGCACCGCACAGGCCGCGGTTGGCCGTGAGCACCACGAGCGCCGCGCGCTGGATCTGCGCCGGGCGCCGGAGCAACGGAAAGCGTTCCGCGAGCTCCGGCGTGTACACGTGCGACAGAACCTCGCCGAGCGCGAGCGCGTACGGGCGCGCCGCGGACACACGATCCGAAGCACGCTTCATCTTGGAGGTCGCCACCATTTCCATCGTGCGCGTGATCTTGCGCGTGTTCTCGACGGACTTGATGCGACCCTTGAGTTCGCGGCCCTTAGCCATGATTAGGCATGATCAGATGACTCAGACTGCGAACGACTTGGTGTACTGCTCGATCGCGCGCTTCAGGTCAGCCTCGTTTTCCTTCGACAGCGCCTTGCTGCTGCGCATGCCGTCGAGCACCTGCGGGAACTGCGACCGGACGAACTCGAGGAAGCCCTTCTCCCACGCCCGCACTCGTGCGGTAGGGATGGTGTCGAGGAAGCCGTTGGTCACGGCGTAGATCACGGCCACCTGCTCTTCGAACGGCAGCGGTGAATACTGGCCCTGCTTGAGGATTTCCACCGTACGCGCACCACGATCGAGCTGACGCTTCGTGGCGGCGTCGAGGTCGGAGGCGAAGGCGGCGAACGCTTCGAGTTCGCGGAACTGCGCGAGGTCGAGGCGGAGGCGACCGGCCACGTTCTTCATGGCCTTGGTCTGCGCCGAACCACCGACGCGCGACACCGAGATGCCGACGTTCACGGCCGGGCGAATGCCGGCGTTGAACAGGTCGGTCTCGAGGAAGATCTGGCCGTCGGTGATGGAGATGACGTTCGTCGGGATGTAGGCCGACACGTCACCGGCCTGTGTTTCGATGATCGGCAGTGCGGTGAGTGAGCCACCCGGCTTGAGGATGGTCTTGCCGTCCACCACGCCTTCGTCTTCGCGCAGCTTGGCCGCGCGCTCGAGGAGGCGGCTGTGGAGATAGAACACGTCACCCGGATACGCTTCGCGCCCCGGCGGACGACGCAGCACCAGCGACAGCTGGCGATACGCGGCGGCCTGCTTCGACAAGTCATCGTACACGCACAACGTCGGCTTGCCTTCGTTGTACATGAAGAACTCGGCCATTGAGCAGCCGGAGTACGGCGCGATGTACAGCATCGGCGCAGGATCGGACGCCGAGGCGGCAACGACGATGGTGTACTCGAGCGCGCCAGCCTGGCGCAGCTTCTCGACCACGGAGGCGATGGTGGACGCCTTCTGGCCGATGGCGACGTACACGCAGATGACGCCCTGGCCCTTCTGATTGATGATCGTGTCGATCGCGACGGCCGTCTTGCCCGTGGAGCGATCGCCGATGATGAGCTCGCGCTGACCGCGGCCGATCGGGATCATCGAGTCGATAGCCTTGATGCCCGTCTGGAGCGGCTCCTTCACGGGCTGGCGCACGATGATGCCAGGGGCCGGCGATTCAACCTTGCGGAACTGGCTCGTGCGGATCTCGCCGAGGCCGTCGAGCGGACGACCGAGGGGATCGACGACGCGGCCAATGAGTTCCGGGCCGACGGGCACTTCGAGCACGCGCGCGGTGCGACGGACTTCGTCGCCTTCCTTGAGCTGCAGGTAGTCACCAAGGATGACGGCGCCGATGTTGTCCTCTTCGAGGTTCAACGCCATGCCAGTGATGACCTGCTTGGTTTCCGACGACGTGAATTCGAGCATTTCGCCGGCCATGACCTTACCAAGGCCATAGACGCGGGCAATGCCGTCCTTCACTTCGAGAACGGAACCGACTTCCTCGACATTGAGATCAGCGAGGTCCGCCGCTTGAATCTCGCGGAGGAGGATGTCCTTGATTTCGCCGGGACGCAGCGCGGTCTGGGAGGCCATGATACAGGGGCTTTATATGCGGTCGTGTAGAATCGGGGCCAGCTTGTGAAAATTATCACAAGGGGTCCGTGGAGGGCAAGACGGGGTTATGCGATCGGGCTCTGCGGTTCCGCGGCGGCCGTGGCCCGTTCGGCCGATGGCTCGGGTGAGACATCCGGCGGCGATCCGGAAACGGCCTCGGACGGGTCGTCCGCTGCGGCGGCATGACGTTCGAAGCGCTGCAGCAGGTCCATGGCCCGGAGCCGAGAGAGGCTGGAGGCCTTGGCGCCCACCAGGCGCTGGGTGGTACTGGAGAGGTGCGACGAACTGGCAAAGCCCAGCACCTGAGCCACATCCCGGACATCAAAACCGGCGTTCTTGGAGAGCTCAGCGGCGGCCAGCACCCGCACCAGGTCGATGACCTTCTTGAGCGTCGGCGCCTGCCCCACGGCGAAGCTGCGGGACAGGTGCTCACGTGAGACGCTGAGCTCCTTGGCCAGCTGGTCGGTGCGCACCGGCCGGCCCGCCCGCTTCACCACGCTCTGCCACACGGCCATCTGCAGTGGGGTTTCCAGATGTAATGACGGCGGTGGGCTGCTGAGGGCGCGCTCGAACCGGGTGGAGAAGGCGCGGCGGGCCACGAGGTCCCGGGCGACCGGATCGTCGACACCTTCAATGAGGATCTCGCACACCCCTGCTTCTGCGGCGCGCGCCAGCAACGGCGCGTCGGCGGGCAGCAACGGCGTGACGAGGAAGAAGGGAATGCTGGTGAACTCCTCGGCGCGGGACAGCAGACGCTGCACATCGTCGCCGGCCCCCGCATCGATGATCACGGCATCCACGAGGTCCTTGAGCAGATGCTCCTCAACCTCGGTGGCGGCACGTGCACTGACGAGATGGGCCCGGCGTCGCGGAAAGGCCGTACGCACGAGGGCACGCGCGCGCTCACGACGCAGCAGCGTGATCAGACACAGCCCGCCCGATGACGAATCGGTTGTACTGCGGGTGGCTGTCTTCATGCGAGCGACGCCGGATCGCGCGATGGATCGATGCCATGCACCATGGCATTCGCGCGACGCAGCACATCCCGCGCATTGGCATACGAGACCAGCGATGCCGCCTCGTCGAACGCCACCCACCGACACGCAGTGATCCCCTCGGCGCGCTGCGGTGTCGTGCGTTCCACATCGGTGTGCATCAGAAAGAAGTGACACACCTTGTGCACGAGACGTCCACGAAAGCGAAAAAACCAGTCGATGGTATCGATGGCGCCATCGAGCGTGACGTCGGTGAGTCCGGTTTCCTCACGCACCTCGCGCACGGCGGCGGTGTCCGGTGATTCGTCCGTCTCGAGGTGCCCCTTCGGAAAACCCCAGTTGCGGTAGCTGTCGCGAATGAGCAGGAAGTACGGCACGCCCTCCTGCAAGCGATACACCACGCCTCCCGCTGACGTCTCGAGGCGCGCACGCGACGAACGCTTGCGCGGATTGCGGGAGGGAGACGACATCAGCGGCCGCCGCCCGAGGGGCGCGCCGAATCGTCGGCGGCAGCGAGCGCCGCGCCGACTTCCGTGGCCGCCTCGAGGGAGGCATCGGTGCCGATGAGGGGCGCGCTGCCTTCGAGCGTGGCGCGCCCTTCGATGAACTGCCGGATGATGGGATCGGTGGTCTGCTGGATCTCCTTCACCGTGCCCACCGCGCGCACCTTGCCCTCGTACAGCATGGCAATGCGTGTGCCCACCGTGTAGGCGCTGCGCATGTCGTGCGTGATGACGATACCCGTGACCCCGAGTTGCTCACGCATGCGCACCATGAGGGCGTCGATGGTGGCCGAGGTGACCGGGTCGAGTCCGGTGGTGGGTTCGTCGTACAGGATGTACTTGGGGCGCAGGGCGATGGCGCGCGCGATACCGACGCGCTTGCGCATACCGCCGGAGAGTTCGGCCGGCATGCGGTTCTGGACATCAGGGAGGTCGACCAACCTGAGGGCTTCGGCAACGCGGTCGGTGATCTCCTTTTCGGAGAGCGTGCCCTGTTTGCGCAGTCCCATGGCGACGTTCTCGCCAATGGTCATGGAGTCGAAGAGCGCCGCGAACTGGAAGACGTAGCCGATGCTGCCACGCAGGTTGTAGAGATCCTTGCGGGGGAGCGCATCGACACGCTTGCCATCGACCCAGACCTCGCCCTGATCGGGTTCGAGCAGTCCGACGATGTGCTTGATGGCCACCGACTTGCCGGTGCCGGAATAGCCGATGATGACCATGGTTTCTCCCTCTTCGACCTGGAGGGAGAATCCGCGGAGCACCTGCTTGGGGCCGAAGGCCTTGTGGACGTCCTTGAACTCGATCATGGAATCACAAATCTACTGCCGGCCAAGGATTTCGACAGGAGGTGCCGCAGCAAAACGGGGCGCCAAGGGCGCCCCGTGTGATCTGCTGCGGATTGTGGCCTGAAATCGGCGAATCAGGCGGCGAAGCTGGACAGGGCGCGACCCACGTCGCCTTCGCGGAGGCGCTTGAGGGCCCGGTCACGCAGCTGACGCACGCGCTCGCGGGTGACGCCGAGCATGGATCCGATCTCCTCGAGGGTGTGCTCGCGTCCGCCTTCGAGGCCGAAGTAGAGACGGAGAACCTTGGCATCGCGCGGCGGCAGCGTGGAGAGCGCCTGTTCGATTTCGTCGGTGAGGAAGCGGTTCATGGCTTCCTCTTCCGTGTCGGGCATCTCGTCGGCCACGAAGCGCTCGATGAGCGAGCGATCGCCATCCGGGTCCATGGGGGCGTCGAGGCGGACGTCGCCGGTGTTGAGGGCGGCGAGCGACTGGACGACGTCGACGGAGAGACCGGTGACCTGCGCGAGCTCTTCCGGCGAGGGCTCACGACGGAGCTTCTGGCGGAGGATTTCGGAGGCCTTGATGATGCGCGACAGGTCGGCGGTGCGGTTGAGCGGCACGCGCACGGTGCGTCCCTGGCGGGCCAGCGACGACAGGATGGCCTGCCGGATCCACCACACGGCGTACGAGATGAACTTGACGCCCTGATCGGGATCGAACTTACGGGCCGCCGTGAGCAGACCGACGTTGCCTTCCCCGATCAGGTCGATGAGGGGGAGACCGCGGTTCTGGTACTTCTTGGCGACGGAGATGACGAAACGGAGATTGCGCTTGACCAGTTCCTGGAGCGCGTCCTGATCGCCGGCACGGATCTTCTTGGCCAGCTCGATTTCTTCAGCGGCCTTGAGAAGCGGATAGGTGCTGACTTCGTACAGGTACTGGTCGAGAATGTCGCGTTCCGGCTCGCTGGGTGCGATACCGGCTGGGGCAGCGCGACGGCGCTTCCGCTTGACTTCAGTCATGGAGTTCTATGAGCCCTGAGGGGATGTGACCACATCCCTGACGATGAAACATGAATGCGAACGGGTCGTGCAGTCGGGCGTGCACTGGCAGGCCAGAGAATCGGCGCCGGTGTGCATCCCCCTTCCTGAGCCAACGTGCATCCCGTGGCGCGCGTTGCGCGCAGTCACGAAAAGCTCTCGCCCCGAGGGGGGAGCCATGCAAGATACGCCAGGAGGTGGCTTTCGCCAGTGTGATTCGAGTAACTCTGCTTGACGACGGACATACACCCGACTAGACTGCCCGTTCCTGACGCCCTCGCTGGCGGGTGCTCCTGATGGAGCTGCCGTTTGCGAGGGTGTCGCGCCCGGGGGCGTAGCTCAGTTGGGAGAGCGCTTGAATGGCATTCAAGAGGTCAGGGGTTCGATTCCCCTCGCCTCCATCCCGGGGCGGTACGTTGGGCGCTGCAAGGTGTCCGGGTACCGTACGGAGGCTCTGGCCGGTGCGGGTTGCCGGTTGGGGTGTGTTGCGGGAATAGCTCAGTTGGTAGAGCACAACCTTGCCAAGGTTGGGGTCGCGGGTTCGAGTCCCGTTTCCCGCTCTTGTTGGATGCTGGACCGGTTCCAAGCCGGGTAGGTGTGGTTCGATGTCCGGGTCGTTAGCTCAGTTGGTTAGAGCGCCACGTTGACATCGTGGAGGTCACAAGTTCGAGTCTTGTACGACCCATGCAGGGCCCTGGTGAGAGATGGTGGTGTGGCCAGTAGCGAGCGCCACCGGGAGTTACTAGGTTGCTGGACCTTCGCTGCAAGGCGGGGGGTGCGGTTCCGGAACGGTAGTTTTCTGCGCCTGTAGCTCAATTGGATAGAGCATCTGACTACGGATCAGAAGGTTGGAGGTTCGAGTCCTTCCAGGCGCGTTGTGGGAGCGGATCGATGGGAACCGGAATCGCACGGGGCGTAGCTTAGCCCGGTAGAGCGCCTGCTTCGGGAGCAGGAGGTCGCTGGTTCAAATCCAGTCGCCCCGACTGAGACAAATAGAAGCCCGTCAACAACTTCGGTTGTTGGCGGGTTTTTGTTTTTTGGCACTCCCTGAGAACTCCCGAAAGGTGCGCAAGCACTCTCGAAACATCATGGCGAGTCTGATCTATCGGATCAGACCCGACAGGGTGCACCTTGGCCGTTGAGTTGGTTGAATCCCCGCCAACCGAAAACTGCGGAGACAATGGCAAATGACGAGGCGTCTTTCTCTCATCCTGTTTTTGCTTGCCGCTACTCCTGCCATCGCCGACATGGGATGCGGGCGTCCGGCCATCGGTGCGCAACCACGCTGCAAGAAGGGATGCCCGTGCGGCAACTCCTGCATCAGTTGCAGCAAGACGTGTCGGATGGGATCGGGGAGCGCGCGGGCGGACTCACCAGTACCATCGACCGAGCGTCGCCCCTTTGTCCCAGTCGCGAAGCCGGGAGATACCTCGGTTTACACTGGCGCATGGGCCGCCTCGTCTGCAAACCGATTCTATTTCCGTGCCGGCTGTCCGCTCGCAGCTCTGCTGGCCGTTGGCGATCGGGTGAGCATGCCTGATTCCATAGCCGCGGAAGCCGTGGGCTTCAGGCGTCTGGTGATGCCGAAGTGTTGATCGTCGACGTCTTCTTCAGGGCGCTCAATGCCGCGCCGCATCCTCCGTCTTGACCACCGGCTCGATCAACACGCGCTGAACCCGCCGTCCTTTCATGCGGTGCACACGCACACGACGGCCGTCCCAGGTGATCTCGTCGCCTTCGCGTGGCAAGCGCCCGATACGAGACATGACAAACCCGCCGAGCGTGAGAATCTCCTCCCGCTCGCGTTCGGGGACATCGAGATCGAGGCGCGCTTCGATTTCGTCGAGCGGTGTGGCACCGTCGACATCCCAGCTCCCGTCCGGGCGGCGCACAAACGGTGCGACATCGTCGGGCGCATCGGGCACCTCCCCCACCAGCGCCGACAGCACATCGTCCAGTGTGACCAGTCCGGCCACGCCGCCGTACTCATCGAGCACGACGGCCGAGTGCTGGCGTTCGGCCCGGAAACGCGCGAGCAGTTCGTACACCGGCATCATGGTGGGCACGTAGCTTGGCGCACGCGCCAGCTGACGTAGCGCATCGGCACTGTTGATCTCACCGCCACGCACAGCATGCGCCACGAGATCCTCCGCGAACACAACGCCCGTCACCGCGTCGATCTCGCCCTGACACACCAGAAACCGCTCCTGCGCAGCGGCCACGGTCTGCTCGCGGATCGCGTCGGCGGTATCGGCCAAGTCCACCCACAGCACATCGGGGCGCGGCGTCATGATGGCCTCCACCGTGCGATCGCCGAGGCGGAACGTGTTCTCGACGATCTCCTGTTCGGCGGCCTGCACCACACCGGTCTCCGCGCCCTGCTCCACCAGCGCCCGAATGTCCTGCTCCGTGACGCCGGGTTCGACCACGGTGCCCAACCCCAGGATGCGTAGAATGAGATTGGTGGACCGCGTCAGCACACGCACCAAGGGACCGCCCACGCGCGCGATGGCGCGCATGGGGCGCGAGACCAGCGATGCGACGCGTTCCGGATCACTCAGCGCGATGCTCTTGGGCACCAACTCGCCGATGATGAGCGAGAGGTAGGTGATAGCCGCCACGACGAGGCCAAATGACACGGAGGTGGCGTAGGGCGCGAGCCAGGAAACGGTGGACATCTGCTCCGCCAGCACGGCCGAGATACCCGCACCACCAAATGCACCGGCCAGTACACCCACCAGCGTGATGCCCACCTGCACGGTGGACAGAAAGGCGGTGGGCTGCGCGGCGAGTTCGAGTGCCGCGCGTGCGCCGCTGTCGCCGTCTTCCTCGGCGCGATGCTCGAGTCGTGATCGCTTGGCGGTCATGATCGCCAGCTCGGACATCGAAAAGATCCCGTTGACCAACAGCAGGATCAGGATGATGATCACTTCGTTGACAATGGCGCTCATGGAGCAATCGGGAGTGAAACGCAGTGAAGCAAAACGACAACGCCCCGCGCGGAGTGTCCGCAGCGGGGCGTTGGGTGAATCCAGCGAGCGATCAAAGACCCGGGGGCGCACCCGCCTTGCGGATGCGGAATTCCTTGTGGCTGTCGCGCTGCTGGTCCTTCATGGCGTCGATGAGCTTCGACGCTTCGGCGTTGTTGCCGGCCTTCACGGCTGTGCGCATCTTGCCCACCGTTTCGATGAACACC
>NZ_DASWXE010000179.1:0-11388 GCF_036405635.1 Gemmatimonas sp.
ACCGACCTCAACGCCCAGCTTGATAGCCGCCTGATCTACATCGAATGGTGCTTCGTTAGACCAGCTACGACGAAGCTTTTCAATCAGAAATGTTCTGAGTTTTTCAATGTTCTCTTTCCCGAGACCTGACTTTGCGGCCGCCAACATGAACAGATAGGCCCGAACTTCCTGTAACCCTAACTTTGGAACACGAAGCGGAATTTGTATTAACTTGTCGAGATAGTCGGTAATGTGTTGACTATCTGGATCTTTGAAGTGCTTCGCAACGGCTAGGCGAATCATGTCTTCGTCTGCCGCGACTATGAAAGCCGTATTTGGCATGAACAGAAAGAGCCGCATTGCTTCAAGCGTTGCTATCGCGTTCGAGGGGAGGCATCGATCGAGGTTGTCAACAAACACAACCAGGCGTCGATCGAGGGCTCCCAGAAGTTCACCGAGCTCCTTGCGAAAGGCGACTATTTCCTCTGGAGCATTGCGCTTTTCTGCCGGCTTTAGAAGACCAGATACTCTTTGTCCGGCTTCTCTCGCCGCATCTTTCACTGTGACCACATCAGACTCGGTTGCGGTCCCTCCCCAGACATTCTCTGCCGCACTCGCCGCCTTGGTGAACATCCCTAGTGTCGGTACACCCGCCAGCAGTGCACCTATGTCGACGGCCATCCCTAAGAGCTTGAGTTTGTTCACACGGCGGTAGAGCTGTGCAGCCTTCTCCTTCACGGTATCGGGCGAAGCCTCATAGATGGACTTCGCAATTACCGTCATCAATGTAGACTTTGCTTCTTCAAAGTCTTGATACAGCCACGCATCGAAGAAGACGATGAGGTTTCGATCTTCAGCTTCGAGTTGCGCGCCGATCAGCCTAAGAATGCTCGACTTTCCGACACCCCAAGTACCATAGATGCCAACTGAAATTGGCAACATCGAATCGTCTGTGACCATCTCAGATACCATTTCTGACACTTCAGAATAGTTCAGATAGTCCACATCGCTTTCACTGTCCGACCACATGGCTCCACCGCCTCGCGTCTTTCAAATTGTGGCAGTTCTTCAAAGTCGTTTCACTAATATCACGCAGAGGCTAGCAGCGCCTCGTTGCGAAAGGCGTTGTGAGCCTACCTCTGAAGCCCAAGATGCCACCGATTTTTGAGCCCCAATGAGCCGAAAATGTACGCCTTTCCGCGTGTCTAGGTGAGCAGCTCCCGATCCTCCTCCCCCGACCCGCCCCATGCCCATTCCTCACGCTCCCCTAGCGGTCTCGCGTCGGCTGGTTCGCATGATCGCCCTCCTGGCCGCGACCTCCATCAGCCTGGCCGGATGCGGAGGGGGAGGCAGTGACGGCACCACCACGCCCCCACCTCCGCCACCGCCGGATGTCACCGTGGCCAGCGTCGCGGTCTCCCTGGCCAGTGGCTCCATGGCGGTGGGTGCCACCTCGCAGGCCACCGCAGTCGCCCGCAATGCGGCCGGCACCGAACTCACGGGCAAGTCCATCGCCTGGACCTCTTCGGCGTCCACCGTGGCCACGGTCTCCGCAGCGGGCCTGGTCACCGCTGTGGCCGAGGGGACGGCCACCATCACCGCCACCAGTGAAGGACGCACTGGCAGCGCCACACTCACCGTGACGCCGGCGCAAGTCGCCTCCATCACCGTCACGCTCGCGCAGTCGTCGCTGGTGGTGAGTCGCACCGCGCAGGCCACCGCCGTCATGCGCGATGCAGCGAACAACACCCTGGCCGGCCGCACGGCCACCTGGTCGTCCTCGGCCACCAGCATCGCCACTGTGAACGCGGCCGGGTTGGTGACGGCCGTAGCGCCCGGCACGGCCACCATCACCGCCGCCAGTGAAGGACGCACGGGCACGGCCGCACTCACCGTGACTGCCCCGGCCATCGCATCCATCACCTTTCCGGCCGACAGCATCGGCGTGCCGCTACGTGCACGCGCACAACTCACGCCGGTGGTGCGCGATGAACTGGGCGCGGTGGTCACCGGTCGCACCATCACCTATCAGTCGAGCGCGGCCACACTCGTCTCCGTCTCGGCCTCCGGTGAAGTGCGCTCGCTGCTGCCAGGCAGTGCCACCATCACCGCCACGGTGGAAGGCCGAAGTGGCACGGTGAAGGTGGGCGGCTCACTCGCTGACCTGTCGGCCATGGTCGACTCCATGCGTCAGGCGCGCGGCATGCCGGCGATGGGCGGCGCCATTGTGCACCGCGACGGATTGATCGGCCTGGGTGTGGGTGGCACACGACGGGCGACTGGTGGTGCAGCCGTCACGGTGAATGACAAGTGGCATCTGGGTTCCAACACCAAGGCGCTCACCGGTATTCTCGCCGGCATGGCGGTGGACGCGGGTGTGCTCACATGGAATCGCACTGTGGCGCAGGCGTTTCCCGAGCTGAGTGGCAGCATGTTGCCGGTGTACGGCCCCGTGCCGCTCTCGGAACTGCTTTCGCACACGAGTGGCGTGATCAACTCGGTGTCGGCACTGGTGGGCGCGAGCACCACCAATCTGCCCGCCGCGCGCATGACATGGACCGATCACGCGCTGCGTCAGCAGCCCAACAACGCACGCGGCACGTACTACTACAGCAACACCGCGTTCGGCATGGCCGGGGCGATGATCGAGCGCGCGTGGTCGAGCACGTACGAAGCGCTCATGCAACAGCGTCTGTTCACGCCGCTTGGTCTCGTGGGCGCGGGTTGGGGTCCCACCGCACCCGCCGGCGCCAACGATCAGCCGCAGGGACACCGCCTGCAGGGCAGCTCGTGGGTGGCGTGCGAAGGGTGCGACAATCTTCCCGGGCTGTCGGCAGCGGGCACGGTACACATGCCCCTGCGGGCATGGGCGCGCATCATGCAGGAGCTGCTGCTGGCCGACCAGGGGCGCAGCACACTGCTCACGCAGACCACCGCGCGATACCTCACCACCAATGCCGTGCCGGCAGGCGGTGGCGGCGCCTACGGCATGGGATGGACGGTATTCGGCGATGCGCAGCGCTCTGTGTCGCATGACGGCAGCAACACCACCAACCATTCACGCGCTGTGTTGAATCTTGAAGGAGGTGTTGGCTTCCTGATCACCATCAACGCTGCCGACCTCGATGGCGGTACCACTGGCGCCGCAATGGCCGCGATGCGGCAGCGGATGGAGAGCTACTGGGCGAATGGGCGGTAACTGACCTTTGGCTGGGACCGGCCTGCTACGGCGCTTGTGGGGGCGACGTGGCGGGCCGGTGGGTGGCTCGAATGGCCGGATGCGGTGAGCGGTGTTTACTTCGGTGTTGTACGCTCCTGTGACCTGTCGACGCCCGTTCACCGCAGGCATGCGCGTGGAGATTGGCACATGACTCTGACGCTGGTATTGCCGACACAATTGATGGTGCGCTGGCTGGCACTGCTTGTCGGGTGCCTCATTGCCGTGCCCGTCGCAGTAGCGGCGCAGAGCCAGGCGCCTACTCAGACCCGGCGCCCTGCGGCGGTGGTGCAGATCTCCGTCATCGACTCCGCTCTGCGACCTGTGGAGTCTGCCGAGGTGCTGGTACGGCAGGGGCTGCGCACCTTGGGTGCGACGCGAGTCAATGCCGCCGGTGCGGCGACCCTCTCCATCGTGGACGACTCGTCCATGTTCGAGGTCGTCGCGCGACACCTGGGCTTCAGCCCAGCGCGCCGATTTGTGCGCCTGGCATTTGGTGACACCGTCTCGCTGATTCTGATGCTCGCGCAGGCACCGCAACAACTCGCCACCGTGCGTGTTACCGAACGGCAGTCACTCCGGCAACGGGCGTATCACCTCGATGGAGAAACCATCGCATCGAGCCCACTTCTCATCCGCAGCGCACTGGACGTGATGTGGAGGTTGCGCCCGTACATGATCACCAGTCTCGGTGGTCGTGACGCGTGCGGCGCGGTGAGAGAGGTGTGGGTGAACGGCACACGCGTGCGGCAAGACTTCATGCCGGACCAGAGGCAGGTTGGGAGAAAGGTGATGGGCTACAACGTGGCACCGACGGTACTCACCATCCTCGAGTCCATCAAACCGGAACACATCGCCGAGATGTCGTACATCGACTGCTTTGGCGGTACGGTGCGAAAGATCGGCAGTGAGAACGCAGTCTACATCGTGCTCAAGCCGGAGATCGAGTATCTCTGGCCGTATGGTACCTTTCACGTGAGCGACGCCGCGCTCGCAGACCGGAAGTAGTCTGTCGTCCCGGAATGCCCGGTGTTTCCTACCGGGCATTCCGGTCGCGCATCAGGCGCTGACCGTCTCGCCAGCCAGCAGTGCCTCGAGCTTGTCGAACGACCCCGTCCAGCCCTGCGTCATGCCGGCGCGTTCGGCGATGAAGGCCGCCATCTCTTCCGACGTGGCAACGCCGAGCACTTCACTGCGCACCTGCACCCGCGTCTGCCCTGCGTCTTCTTCGGTGAACGTCACGGTGGTGACCATCTGCTCGGGCCACGTGGGCGCGCCCGGCTGGCGCGTGATGTTCTCGTGTTCATCGGCGAAGTACTGCGAATACACGATGCGATGGGGGCGCTGCACGTCGAGATACTCGAACCGGCCGTACATGGTGAAGTCGCCGCTCGACATCGACCAGAACGCATCGCCACCCGTACGGATGTCCACACGACGGAAAGTCATCGTCATGCCCGTGGGCGGCAGCCACTTCGCGAAGTGCTCCGGCTTGGTCCACATGTCGAACATCGTGTCGATGGGCGCATCGAAGCTGCGATTGATCACGAACAGTTCGCGGCCCTGATTGTCCTTCTCCAGATACTCGGCCAGACGGTCCCACGTAGAGTTGCCACCAGCGGCCTTGATGAACTGGCGGGTCTGCTGCGCGGCTTCGGCCGTGGCGAGGGTCATGCACATGTCGAACTGCGTCTTGCCGCCCAGGTCGCGGAATTCCGCGACGACATGAAACAGCGGCTTCGCATCGGCCGATGACGCGCCGTGATCGTACACCAGGCGTTCACGCGGCACGACTTCGTGGTAGCGCGCGTAGTTCGGCCAGTCTTTGCCATCGGGACCGTGCATGATGTAGTCCCAGTGCCCGCCGGCGCGCAGGTCCTTGGACTTGGTGGTGATGGTGAAGCCTCGCGGCCCCCACCACTGCGCCACCTGGGCGAGGTCGGTCCAGGCATCCCACACCGCTGCGACGGGCGCGTCGTACACGCGGGTGAGGCGAATCTCGTTGGCTGCCGCTGCGGTCATGGTTCGTGGTTCTCGGACGGGGTGGTGGGAGCGTTCTGCGTGACGGGCTTGGTAACGGTCTTGAGGTACTCGCCGAGTCGATCGAGGCTGTCTTCCATGTGAGCGCGGTAGGCCTCCATCCACTCGTTGATGTCCTTGAGCGGTTCCGGATTGAGCCGGCACGGTCGCCACTGGGCATCGCGCCCCTTGGTCACGAGACCGGCCTTTTCGAGCACCTTGAGGTGTTTGGTGACGCCGGGGAGCGTCATCTGCGACAGGAACGGCTCAGCCAGTTCGGTGACACTGGCTTCCCCTTCCCGGAGCCGGGCGAGGATGGCCCGCCGGGTGGGATCGGCCAGCGCGGAGAAGGTTTGGCTGAGCGGGTCTTGCATGTCGTACCGTATGGTTAATTAACTGCTTGGTATATTACATGACAGAAATTGACGCGCAAGGGTTGCTCAAACTTGCACCGGAACAAGTGCTACTATAGTATCACTTTATGCGCACCGAACTGGTGACCACGCTGAAGCGGCAGGCGACTGATCTTTTGGCCGACCTCGAGCGCGACCGGGAGCCCATCCTGATCACGCAACACGGCCTTCCCAGCGCGTATCTCGTCGACGTGGAGTCGTACGAACGCCAGCAGGAGCGCATGGCCATTCTCGAAGGCATCGCTCGTGGTGAGATGGCTCTCGCCGACGGCCGCGTGCTCTCGCAAGACGAGGCGAAGTCGCGGCTCGATCGGTGGCTCAGGTAGTCTGGACCGAACCGGCCGTCGCAGATCTCGATGCGATTGCCGACTATATCGCCATCCAGGACCCGGCCGCGGCGCGTGCGCTCGTCGGCCGGGTCTTTGCGCATGTCGAACAACTGATCGCGCATCCCGAGAGTGGTAGTCGTCCGCAGGAGTTCTCTGGCGAGACTCGATACAGGCAGATCGTCGAGCCGCCGTGCCGCGTGCTCTATCGATATGATGGCGAGCGTGTCGCGATCCTCCACGTCATGCGACAAGAGAGAGAACTGCGAACATCGCAACTGAGACGAGCCGATCTCTCCCGATAGCTGACGTCTCGCTGGGCCGGTTCCAGCGCGCAGTATCCGTGTCGTTTCCGCTCCATCCGTGCAATCCGTGGCAAAGCAGTTCAGCGGAAGCCGCCCAATCACGGGCTCCAGCCGTTCATCTGTTGCCCACGGGCACCGCGTTGTGCTGCAGCCCCGGAATTTCCTGCCCCCCAAAAGGTATCTTGAAGAATGGAAATCGTTCCCTTCTTCGCCGTAGAGAACGGTATAGCCGCCGGGCCCGCCGCCGCCATTCATGTAGGCGGCGGGCGCTACGAGCTGGCCAAGATGGCCGTCGACCCGGCACACCAGGGCGCCGGGCTCGGCTTCCTGCTGGGAGAGGCCGTGGTCGATTGGGTGCGCGCGCAACATGCGCAGTCGCTGTTTCTCGTCACCAACAGCTCACTGCAAGGCGCCATTCGTTTGTATGAACGACTGGGCTTTCAGCACGCCCCCCTGCCGCCCGGCTCCGAGTACGCGCGGGCGGATGTCTATATGGAGCTCGGCGGCCTGTAAGCGATTCTGATCAAGGCCACTGATCAGGGCCGCCTGACGGGTACGTCCACATAGCTGCCCGGCATCAGACGCACGGTCATGGGCACCTTGGCGTCTGACGCACGCTCGGCGCTCACCTCACCACCGGTGCCATGATTCACCTCGTGGCCGGCATCCTTGTTGATGTCGAACACCAGCAGCAAGCGACTGCCCGGCTGCAGCCGACGGCTCGTCATGCGCGACCGTGAGAATGGCAACGTGGTCGGCTGCCCCGGCACGAGCAGACGCCGGTTCACCAAGTCGCGCACATGACTGGCCCGGCCGAGGTAGTACGACAGGTGGAAGACCCGTCCGTCGGGCAGCAGCTCGTACAGCACCACATTGAAATCGAAGTCGCGCACATTGGCGAGCACCTCGAGTGAACCGGACAGCATACCACTCACTTCGGTAGCCGCCGGAACCGGCGCACTCACGAAGGTGAGCGCACCTTCGAACTCCGGCATCGGGCCGAGCACGTTGTTTGGGTAGTAACCCACATGCTGCGTGGTGCGGTCCGCCATGTTGGCGGTGCGAGTGATACCCTGATGTTCGCGCGGCGCCGTGTCGAGCGTGAAATGCGCCCCATCACGCGTGGACGTGGGATAGAGACGCAGCGGCTGTGCAGCGAGCGCCTCCAGCGTGGGCGCATGACGCCAGAGGTTGGCACCCATCACCTGATAGTTGATACGATCCCGCAGCAGCGGCGACCGCGGCTTCGCGTGAAAGATGTGATCGAACCAATCAAAGGTCATTGCGGTGGTGTTGAGCTGCGCGACAGAATCGAGCGCATAGCCGCGATACTCCATGGGCTTTCGGGCCGCGCCGGCGCTGCCGTGGTCGTACGGGCCGATCACCAGATAGTGCGCAGCATCAGGGCGGTTGCGCAGATGTTCACGCACATACTGCACCGCAGAGATCTGCCCATCGTCGAAGTAGCCGGTGATGGACAGCATGGGGATATCGATCTTCGCAAAGTCGGGACCGTACGGCACCATGCGCTGCCAGTAGCTGTCGAACGTGGGATGCGTCAGCCACCGCTGCAGCGTGGGGTTGGGCGTGCCATCCACCTTGTCGATCTCGCGAAATGGCCGGCCGCTTTCGTACCACCGCTCGGCGAGCGCATTCCACCGATTGCGATCGAAGTACGTGTCGTTGTCGAGCGTGCGGTTGTTGCTCACGTAGAACGGCCAGGCATAGTTGGCCGTGAGAAACACATTGTTCTCCATCGGCAACCCCTGCCCCGGCATGGCCGCGGCAGCAGTGACGATGGTGCGCAGCGCCGGATGTTTGCGCTTGGTGGCAGTCCAAGCCGCGAAACCGTCGTAGCTCGAGCCGTACATGCCCACGCGCCCATCGCTCCACGGTTGCGCGGCAATCCAGTCGAGCACTGCGTGGGTGTCGTTGGCTTCCACCTCGTAGGGGCGAATGGTGTCGCGGCTGAGGCGCTTGCCGCGTGCATCGGCCACCACACTGATGTAACCATACGATGCCGCACGAATGGCCCCGCCGAGTTGCTGTGGCGTGTCGACGTAGATCGTGAAGTTGAGCACCGTCGGCGATTTTGCCGTGGCGCGACGCGGACGCACCACGATGGCCGACAGTGTGGCCCCGCGTGCAGGAATGAGCACTGCCGTGTCGATGATGTAGCGCCGAGTGTTCTGCGCCGCGAGCAAGGCAGGCAAGTGGCTTCCGACCCCCTGCATGGTGCGCTGCACGACATGACTGCGTACCAGCGCCGTGGCATCGGCCGCCGGCAGTGAATCCGTTCGGGCGACCGCGCGGCTCACGGCGTTGGTGAGATTGCGCTCGAACACAAAAGGCGGCGTCTCGAGATACCAGCCCACTTCGAAGGCGTCGCGATTCTGCACTCCACTCATCGCCCGCCCAAAGGCGTCACGGAATGCAGCTGGTGCCATGCCGACTTCGGCCCGGGCTCTCAGCAGCGACAATGCCGGATTGTCCGCGGGGCTCGGCGCATCATCCCGCGACGTGAGCGCCACCAATGTTCTGAATGCCTGCGCGGAATCGTTCACCGCCAGTTGCAGATAGGCGCGGTCGATCTCCTGACGCAGCGTGCGCGAGGCCGCAGGGGTGGAGTCTGATCGCGTCAGCAACACCCCAGCGAGCCGGCGAACCTCTGTGTCGAGCACTGCGGCATCGTTTTGCGCCGCCTGCGCAAGCCGCAACGGTTGTGCCTGCAGGCCGCGGGCAGCCACAGTGACTAGCGCCACAACGGCAACACGGGAAACTGACCTCACAATACGTCGCGCAATTTTCGGCAGGTGGCTCAAAACAAGCATCTCCAAAGGCGGGGGAGCACGGTGTGCGTGCACCTGAACCTACGCCCTGACTCTCCCCCGTGTTTCCACCTACCACTCACAGCCTACAACATAGAACCCACCCGCCGACAACCCATCAATCAATCGCAGCGCCCGTCATCACCGCGCAGAATCCGCTCGACGAATAATCATTGCCCCTGCAATACAGGCCGCCGCGCCAACGACAGACAGCAGCGCAACGCTCTCCCCCAGCACCACCACACCAAGCATCAGCGCCACAGGTGCCGTGATGAAAATCGACGCCGACGCCTTCGCCGCTCCAAGCTTGCCGGCAGCCATCGTGCCGAGCACGTAGGCGATGCCCGTGCCAAACACGCCGAGCGTGAGCAGCGACAATACCGGTGCCAGCGTCCAGTGTCCGTCCAGTACTTCTGGAATGCCAAGCGGCGCCGTGAGCACTGCCGCGAGCCCGAGCGCACGCAGCAGCACCGGCAGCGCACCGTATTCCATCTGCAATGGCCGAGCGACGTTGATGGAGATCGCATACAACGTCACGGCCGCGAGCACGAGCAACACCCCGTCTGCGCTTGCCCCACCGCCCTGCAAGTTGGGCAGCGCCACCAGCACCACCCCGGTCATACCCACCGCGAGTCCGGTGAGAATCGTGCGTGATGGCAAGCGCTGTGCGATGATCGCCGCCACCGCCGTCGCAAACAACGGCACCGCGCCATTCAGCATGCCGGCCATCGCCGACGAGATGCGCTGCTCGGCGTACGGAAACAGCGTGAGCGGAACCGCCATCCACAACACCGCGAGGACGGCAATGCGCGGCCACGCGGCGCGGTCGATGGACTTTCGCGCCGCTGGAAATGCGAGCAGTGCGAGGAAACCGGCGAGGATGCGGAAGAAGGCCACGCCATGCGGTCCCACCGCATGCAGTCCCTGCGCGATGAACAGGAAGGAGGCGCCCCAAATGGCGCCCGGCACCACGATCAGCCCAAAATCACCCGTCACAGCCGCCTTCCAGCTGGGTATGGCCTTCGGGACTTCGTACGACGCGGTCACATGTGTCATGGAGCGGAATCTCAGCACCTCCATACATTAGCACAAGTGAAATGATCTTGACACATTCGTTAAGTTATTCTGCATGATAAACCTCGAACGCCTGCGCAGCCTGCACGCGGTGGGCGCCTATGGCTCCCTGCACGCGGCGGCCGATGCGCTCAACGTGACCGCATCGGCCATCTCGCAGCAGATCGCCAAACTCGAGCGCGAAGTGGGCGAGCCACTGCTCGAAAAGCGCGGCCGCGGTGTGGCGCTCACCGATGCAGGGCAATTGCTCACGGCGCACGCAGAACGGGCGTTTTCGGTGCTGCGCGAAGCGGAAGCCGAATTGGATGCGCGGCGTGCGGTGGTGTCGGGTGAACTGCGCGTGGGCGCATTTGCCACGGCCATTCGTGGACTGGCACCGGCCGCATTGCGCAGGCTCTCTGCCGAGCATCCGCAGTTGCAGGTGCGGCTGCAGGAGATGGAGCCGGTGGAAGCGATTGCGCTGCTGGAGCGCGGCGACATCGACATGGCTATCGCGCAGGATTGGTTCAACCGTCCGCTGGGCGTGCCCGAAGGGCTCATGCGCGCGCCGGTGTACGACGACGTGGCCGATATCGCGCTGCCGGCCGATCACCCACTCGCAAACAGCAGCAGTGTGGCGCTGAGTGAGCTCGCCGGTGAAGCGTGGATCTCGTGGCGAGAGGGATCGATCTGCCACGACTGGCTGATGTTCACGCTGCGTGGCGTGGGGCGTGAACCGCGGGTGATGCATTCGGCACTGGAGTATGCCACCCAACTGTCGCTGGTGAGCGCGGGACTGGGCGCGGCGGTGCTGCCGCGATTGGGACGTGGCGCGGTGCCCGAAGGGGTGTGCGTGGTGCCCGTGACACCGGCACTCACGCGGCATGTGTATGCGCTGTGGCGATCGGATGCGGCGCGGCGTTCGGCCATCCTGGCGGCGGTGGCGGCGTTCAGCGCGAAGGCGTAGCAGGGTTCGTCGCGCGCAACACCTGACCACTCGCGGCAAACACCGTGATGCGCGCGGCCTCATTGGGCAGATACAGAGTGACCGCCTGGCGTCGGTTCGCTTCCACCCGATCGAGCACGGTGGCAGTGCCAGGCTCACCCGCCCGGTGCGCCACCACAAAACAGTGTTGTGTGGCGCATTCCGGCACGGCGATGGGAGTTGGCGTGCGCCGACCGCCCATCGCCATGTACGACGGGCGGCCATCCACCACCGCAGACGGTCCGCGCACCACAACCAGGTCC
>NZ_DASWXE010000180.1:0-30872 GCF_036405635.1 Gemmatimonas sp.
TGCCCCGCGAAGAGGCGGCTCGGAACCGCCCCCAAGCCCGGCTTGGCTTCCGCGCCGTGCCACAATCACGGTGGTGCGGAGGGCACCAACCACGGGGGACGCGCTGCGGTCGCGGACTCACTCCGGCGTTGATCCACCCCACGCGCCGGCCCCAGGCCGCTCGGGGACCGGAGCAAGGCCGCCTCTTCGCGGGGCACGCCGGCGATAGCCCGGCGCCCCGCGAAGCCAGCGGCCGCGTCTCCGGATCTCCGAGCCGGCCGAGCCGAAGCCACACCCTCGTAGTTCAGCGGCGATAGAGAAAAGCGGCGTCCTCGAGCCGAGCACCGCGTTCATCGCAGACGGCGAATTTGCCGCCCGAGTAGAGGGTGGCCCCGGCGTACCGGCCGTCCTTGGTGATCGCGTAGAACTCGAGATCGAACTTGGGGCGACCATTGGGGCCCAGCAGGCGCGTCTCGGTCATGGCCACCACGCGCTCGAGAGTCTTGAGGAGGGCCTCCTGCGGGGCCAGCCCCTGGCGCATGAACTCGACGGCGAGGAACGACGCACAGGTCTTGATGTTGGCCTCACCGCGCCCGGTGCTGCCCGCCGCGCCCACGAGATTGTCGCAGTACTGCCCCGCCCCGATGATCGGCGAATCCCCGATACGCCCCGGCACCTTCCAGGCCATGCCGCTCGTCGTCGTGACGGACGCGACGTCGCCTTTGGCGTTCACCGCGTTCATGTTGATGGTGCCCGTGGTGAACTTGATCTTGATGTCGTCATCGTGATCGAGCCACGCGTCATTCGCGTTGAGGCGCGACTTCCAGCGCATCCAGTCCTGCCGCGAGCGTTCCGTGAGCAGGTTCTGCTCCTTGAAGCCCATCGCCTTGGCGAACCGCTTCGCGCCAGCGCCCACCAGCATGACATGGTCGGTGTAGTCCATGACCGCCTTGGCCACCAGCGACGGCGTGGCGATGTCCTCGATAGACGCCACCGAACCGGCTCGCCGCGTCGGGCCGTGCATGCACGAGGCATCGAGCTGCACCACGCCCTCCTCGTTGGGCAGCCCGCCCAACCCCACCGACTGGTCGTCAGGGTCGAGCTCCTGGATATTCACCCCCGCAATGGCCGCGTCGAGCGGGTCCGTACCGGTCTGCATCTGGTCGTAGGCCACCTTCACGCCGCGTATGCCGTTAGCCGAGGAGACGACCACCGGCCGGGCACGGAACCCAGGGGTTGTGCCTGGGGCCGGGGCGGTGGACGGGCTCCACCAGTCGTCCGGGAGGCGAGGCACAAAGCCGGCGGCAGCGAGCGCGGCTGAGCGCTCGAGGAAGTCACGACGGGTCACGGACACAGGTGCTCCGGAACAGAGAGGGCGGACAAGGCAGTATGACATGGCACGGCCGGCCTGGCGCCGGCCCGGATCGCGGCGTCGCGAGACCGATTGACAGACCTTCGACGTTACTGCCGCAGCGCCCCTGTGGCGAGACGGCGGCCGGACCGTCAGAATGTCAGTGCAGTAACCCACCTCCTTCTCAGCTCATGACGACTCCGGCCGAAATCGCCGATCTGCTGCGCGAAACCCACTTCCTCGATGGGTTCACCGACGCGCACCTCTGGAAGCTCTCCCGCCACGTCACTCCGCTCGATCTCGTCGCCGACGAGACCATCTTCAACGAAGGCGAACCCCGCCAGCGCTTCGCCATTCTGGTGAGCGGTGCGGTCGCCATTGAGAAAGCCTCCGATGGCCGCTCCACGCGCCTCGTGACGCTCGGACCGGGCGAAGCCGTCGGCGAAGGGCTGCTGCTCGACGACAGCAATCATGGCACCACCGCCCGCGTCATCATGCCGGGCAAGGCGATGCTGCTCAGCCGCACGCAGATCGAGGACATCACACGCGAGGCGCCGCAGCTCTATGCCGCGCTGGTGGCCAAGGCCGCCCGCGCCATCTCCGATCGCCTGCGCCGTGCCGACGCCACATTGGTGGGTCGCGGCCGCACCCTGGGCTTCGGCGGACATCGCACCCGTCTCGAGCACGACCTGCTCGGCGAGCGCGAAGTGCCGTACGAAGCGCTCTATGGCGTGCAGACCCTGCGCGCCCTCGAGAACTTCCCCATCACGGGGATCCCGCTGCGCGAGTTCCCGGTGCTCATCGAGGCACTCGCCACGGTGAAGGAGGCCGCCGCGCTCACCAATCAGGAACTCGGGCTGCTCGAGACGAAGCAGGCCGACGCCATCGTGCGCGCCGCGCGTGAGATCCGCGCCGGTCGTCACCACGAGCACTTCCTCGTGGACATGATTCAGGGCGGCGCCGGCACGTCGACCAACATGAACGCCAACGAAGTCATTGCGAATCGCGCGCTCGAGCTGCTCAACGAGCCACGTGGTTCGTATCAGGTGGTCGGCCCCAACGATCATGTGAACCTCAGCCAGTCCACCAACGACGTCTATCCAACGGCTGTGCGCGTGGCGCTGCACAAGAGTCTCGCTGGTTTCCGCGCCGAGCTGTCGCGGCTGGCCGACGCGTTTGGTGACAAAGGCACCGAGTTTGCGCCGCTGCTCAAGATGGGGCGCACGCAGATGCAGGACGCGGTCCCCATGACATTGGGTCAGGAGTTCAACGCCTTCGCGAACACGTTGCGCGAGGACGTGGATCGGTTGGCCGAAGCACAGTCACTGATCCGCGAGATCAACCTGGGCGCCACGGCGATCGGTACGGGCATCAATGCCCCACCGGGATATGCGGATCTCGTGGCGCGTCATCTTGCGACGGTGTCCGAAGTGCCGGTGCTGACCGCCCCCGACCTGGTGGAAGCGACCAGTGATACCGGTGCCTTCGTGCAGCTCTCGGGTGTGCTCAAGCGCACCGCCACGAAACTGTCCAAGATCTGCAACGACCTGCGCCTGTTGTCGTCGGGTCCGCGGGCGGGCTTTGGCGAGATCAACCTGCCGGCTATGCAGCCAGGCTCGTCGATCATGCCGGGCAAGGTCAATCCGGTCATTCCGGAAGTCGTGAATCAGGTGTGCTTCGACGTGATCGGGGGTGATGTCACGGTCACCATGGCGGCCGAGGCCGGTCAGTTGCAGCTCAACGCCTTCGAGCCGGTGATCGCCTATCGACTGCTGCGTGGCATCGACATGCTGCGAAACGCCTGCGCTGTGCTGCGGGAGCGGTGTGTCACCGGGATCACAGCCAATGCTGACAGGATGCGTCACTTTGTTGAACATTCCATCGGGATCGTGACAGCCCTGGTCCCCGTCATCGGGTATGAAGCAGCGAGTGACGTTGCCCGGACGGCATTGGCAAGTGGTCGCGGGGTGTTCGATATCGTGCTTGAGCGCAAGTTGCTCACGCGCGCCCAGCTCGACGAGATCCTGAACCCGGCCGCCATGACGGCACCGCGCAACGTCACCCAGGAATTTTCCGCCAAGTCGTAGTTCGCAGTGGGCGCCGTCGGCGCTCTTCTCCAGCCCCAGACTTCGGTATGTCGCTTTCTCGCCTGCGTGCATGTGGTGCTGCAATCACGTTGCTGGTGCTTGCAGCGTGTGGAGGTGGGGGCGACGGCGGCCCCACCCCACCGACGCCGACCCCCACCGTGCGTGGTGTCAGCGTAACCCCATCCGCGGCGACGTTGCGGGTGGGGGAGACGCAATCTCTGACGGCGCTCGTTGACGCGATCAACGGCGCCGGTACGACGGTCACCTGGAGTTCCGAAAACCCGTCACTGGCTTCGGTGTCGGCGACGGGGGTCGTGACGGCAGTGGCTACCGGAACTGCCGTGGTGCGTGCCACATCAGCGGCCGATACCCGAGTGAGTGGTACGGCCACCATCACGGTGCAGGCGGCCCGCAACATCTCCATCGACCCGGCCGCAATAACCATTGGCTCCGGGCAAACCGCTCGACTCACGGCCACCGTACAGATCGATGCCGGGCTGCCAACCACGGTGACGTGGCGCAGCGTGGCCACCAACATCGCCACTGTGGCAGCCAATGGCACGGTGACGGGTGTGGCGCAGGGCACGACTCAGATCCAGGCCATTTCCACGGCCGATACGACGCTGCGCGGTACGGCGGTCGTCACCATCGTCCCGGTGGTGCGCAGTGTCGCCGTCACGCCCACCACCGCGTCGGTATTCATCGGGGCCACGCAGCAGCTCACCGCCACCGTGACCGCCGACGTCGGGCTCGCCCAGACGGTGACCTGGCGCTCCAGCAATCCCGCCGTGGCGTCGGTCAGTGCCACCGGGTTGGTCACGTCGCTGACGGTCGGCACCACGACCATCACCGTACTGTCCACGGTGGATACCACGCGCCGGGCCACGTCGACGATCACGGTGCCAACGCGACCCATCTCGGTGGCCATCGCGCAACGCAACGTGAGTGTGAATCCCACGACCAGCGTGGCGCTGACCGGCACGGTGACGGCCGATCCGGGCGTGAGCACGGCGCTCACCTGGAGCTCGAGCGCGCCGAGCGTGGCCTCGGTGAATGCGTCAGGCGTGGTCACAGGCGTTGCCTCCGGGACCACGCTCATCACCGCGTCTTCGGTCGCCGACGTGTCGAAGTGGGACACGGTCACGGTGCGTGTGGTGCCGCGTCTAGCAAACACGTGGACTGCGGCACGGCTCAGCGGTGCGCTCTACGACGATGTCGTGGCCGTGGCACCGATCGAAAGCAACAACGCCTTCGCCGTCAACGTGACGGGCGACATCGTGCGCTGGAACGGCACCACGTGGGCCGTGAGCGCCCGCGGTGCGACTTACGGCACGACGTTCTACGCCATTCATGCATCGGCCGCCAACAACGTGATCGCGGTGGGCTCCAACGGCGCCATCGCGCGATGGAACGGCACCGCGTGGGCCAGCATGACGTCTGGATCAACGCGCGCACTGTACAGCGTCTTCGCCGAGAATGCGACGACGGCGTATGCGGTCGGCGCCGGCGGCACGATTCTGCGCTGGAACGGTACCGCGTGGGCGAGCGAAGTGTCGGGCACGACACTGGCCCTCAATGGCGTGTGGGCCGGTGATGGCGTGGCATACACCGTGGGTGCGGATGGTGAAGTGCTGCGCCGCTCAGGCTCGGCGTGGGCCCGTGTCACGGTGCCCACCGTGGAGACGCTGTATGGTGTGCACGGCCTCAATCTCTCCAACGTGGTGGTGGTCGGTGCCGAGGGCACGCTGCTGCGGTGGAACGGCAACGAATGGAGTACGCTGCCGTCGGGCGGCTTCTCGGGCGGCTTCTACGGCGTGAGTGGATCGGCTGCGAATGACGGTCGTCGTTATGTCGTCGGTGACGGCGGTGTGTTGCAGGTCGATGGCAACACCGTGGCCGCAGTCACCACGCCGTATGCCCCGCGTTTGTACGGTGTTGGACTCGATGCCAGCGGCACCGTCTGGATCACGGGACAGCGGGGAGCGGTCATGCGGAGCGGTACACCGTGGACCACGCTCAACCTCGCGCCGGATCTGCTCGACGTGTGGACCACGGCGGCGAACAACGCGTGGGCCGTAGGCGAATTTGGATCCATCTATCGTTGGGATGGCACCAACTGGACACGTCAGTCGTCGCCGACGACCGTCACCCTGGATGCGGTCTGGGCGCCCAGCGCGACGGAAGCCTACGCGGGTGGCGAGAACGGCACGATGCTGCGCTGGAACGGATCGGCGTGGACGTCGATGATCTTCCCGAGCACCAGCACTGTGTATGCGCTGTGGGGCACGAGTGGCACCAACATCTACGCCACCACAGCGGCCGGTGAAGTGCTGCGGTACAACGGCACCGTCTGGACCATTCTCACGACGATGCCCAACAGCCTGTGGGCCGTGTACGGCTTTGGCACCAACGACATTTTTGTCTCGGGCGAGAACGGCGCCGCGGCGCGCTACAACGGCAACCTGTGGACCACACTGCCGGCGCCGTCGGGAGGCACGCTTGCCGGGTTGTGGACCACGGGCGCGACCGGCCTCTATGCGGTGGGCGCCAATACCCAGGGCACTTCTGGTGTGGCCTACTCCTGGAATGGCACCGCCTGGAGTTCGCTGGGCGTGGGCTCGTCACGCATCCTGACGTCGATCTGGGGCCCCAGCCTGCTCGACCTCTATGTCACGGGCGACGTGGGCACCATGCTCCACTTCGACGGTACGCGCTGGCAAACCATGACCACCGGTACGACTGACCTGCTGTGGAGCGTCTCGGGCGCCCCGAACGCCAGTGGTGGCGCCTTTGCGGTGGGGTACAACACCACTATCGTCGCGGGATCGCTCTCCAGCGGTGCCCTGCGGGCGGCCGTGATGGGCGCAGCGGGTGTGGGCGGGCGGGCGTCGCTCGAACCTGGCAACGGAGCAAAGCTTCGGCGCGGACCGTTGCCTGAAGGCGCCAATCGAACGAAGCGTCGCCGGTAATCCGCGTCACCAAAACCGATGTCAAATGTCCCAAGAGCGGGCGATCAATGATCGCCCGCTCTTTTTGTGCAAAAGTGTGACACCGATTCCAGCAGTGTGACGGATCGGGCCGCAGGTTGTGCGGCTCGTGCCTCCCGCGTGTGTGAGTCGTCCAAGGATCGAACAGCCTTTCACGCGTTCCCTGGATTCTACGCACGTCATGACTGGTCTTTTTTCGTTGCACCATACGATGTCGCGCGGCCTTCGCACGCTTGCTGCTACGGCGCTTGTCCTCAGCACGGCTTTTGTCACAGCCTGTGCAGGCGGTGCCGACTCCACGACCGGCCCTGGTGGTGGTGGAAACGGCGGCGGCGGCGGTACGCCGTCCAGCCTTCAGCTCTCGACATCGTCGATGAGCCTTGGCGCTATCGGCGCATCCGAACAGATCAACGCGACCGTGCGAAATGCGTCCGGTGGCGCCATCGCCGGTGCATCGGTCAACTGGTCGAGCGCAGACATCACGATCGCCGATGTGGCCGGTTCGGGCACGACGGCAGTCGTCACGGCACGCGCACCAGGACGCACGACCATTCGCGCGCAGATCGGCAGTTTTGTCCAGGACATCGCGATTCATGTGCTCGCGGTGCGGACCCTGTCCATCACGCCCGCCACCGGCAGCATGCGCGCCGGCGATCAGCTTACGTTTGTCGCATCGCTGGATGCAGACCCAGGTGCCGTCCCCGACGTGCGATGGGCCAGTGAAAACCCCGGCGTAGTCACCGTATCTGCCAACGGCGTGGTGACGGGTGTCGGTCCAGGTACGGCCGTGGTGCGGGTGACCGCCGTGGCCGACGCGCGTGTGTCTGCCGCAGCGTTGCTCACCGTGACGCCTGCGCGCAGTGTGCGCCTCTCCACCGCGCCGACCACCCTCTGGGTTGGTGACGATGCTTCGCTCGCGGCCACCATCGATGTGGACAGCACGCAGTCGCGCGATGTGCAGTGGAGCAGCAGCCAGCCCACGGTCGCCTCCATTTCGACATCGGGCGTCGTCACCGCAATCGGCGTTGGCATCACCACCATTCGCGTGAGTGCTGCGGCCGACCCGCGCCTGCAGGATTCTGTGCGCCTCGAAGTGCGACCGGCGCGCCTGGTGTCCGTGTCGCCGTCCTCGGCGTCGCTTGGCGCCGGCGAAACACGCGCGCTCGTGGCGCAGGTAACCATCGAAGCCGGCATGAGCACGAACGTCTCGTGGCGTTCGAGCGACCCCGCCATTGCGATGGTGTCGCAGAGCGGCCTGGTCACCGGTGTATCGCAGGGCACGACGACCATCACGGCTATTTCGCTGGCCGACACGACGCGTCGCGGTTCGGCGTCCATTTCGATCGTGCCGATTGTGCGCGATCTGGATCTGTCGCCGAGTGCGTTGTCGATGTTCCTGGCGGACAGCCGCCAGTTGAACGCCAGCCTGTCGGCGGATGCAGGCGCCTCGCGCACCATCATCTGGCGCTCGAGCAATGCCACCGTGGCGTCGGTGAGCGATGAGGGTGTGGTCACGGCCAATGCGGTCGGAACGGCGATGATCACCGCGATCGCGGCAGCAGATACGACGCGGCGCGCCACGGCACTCATCACGGTGCGCTATGCGCCGGTGGTCACGGTGTCGCCGACCAGTGTGTCTCTCGAGGTGGGCCAGACGCGTCAGGCCACCGCTTCCGTGCAGGCCGATGCCGGTGTGAATCGCAGCGTCACGTGGCGGACTGAAGACGCCAGTGTTGCCGCGGTGTCCGTGGGTGGTGTCATCACGGCAACCGGGTTCGGATCGACCACCGTGACGGCGGTATCCGTGGCCGACACCACGCGCAGTGCATCGATTGCAGTATCGGTCGTGCCGGTGATCCGCGGCGTGACCATCTCGCCGGCAGCCATTACGCTGGCTCCGGGTGAGGCACGCACCTTCTCCGGTGCCGTCAGTGGCGATCCGGGTGCACCGTCGGGACTCATCTGGCGCACGAGCAACGCGACGGTTGTGGCGATCACGTCCAACGGGACCGCCACGGGTGTCGCGGCGGGCAGCGCGACGATCACGGTGCTGGCGGCGGGGGATACGACCAAGCGCGCGACCGCTTCGGTGACAGTGCGCTCCGCGCCCACTGTGAGTGTCACGCCGGCCACAGTGTCGCTCTCACTTGGTCAGCAGCAGTCGATCATTGCATCGGTGACGGGTGAATCGGGTGGCAGCCAAGGCGTCACCTGGCGCTCAGGCAACACGGCCATCGCATCAGTGAGTAGCGCTGGTCTCGTGACGGCGACGGGCTTTGGTACCACACTGGTCACCGCCGTGTCAGTGTCGGACACGACCCGTTCCGCGTCGGCCACGATCACGGTGGTTCCGCAGGTGCAGTCAGTGAGTGTGACGCCAAGTTCGGCGACGATTGCGGCCAGCCAGTCGGTGCAACTGACGCCGTCCGTGGTGGCGCAGGGTTCGCTCTCCACGGCTGTCACCTATCGCAGCAGCAATCCCGCCGTGGCCAGCGTGAACTTCGCGGGTCTCGTGACGGGAACGGGTACCGGCAGCGCAGTCATCACCGTCGCGTCCGTCGCCGATACAGCGAAGAAGGCTACAGCGGCCATCACGGTCAGCGCAGCCCCGCCGCCGCCGCCCACTCAGCTCGTGACCAGCTGGACGAGTGGCCGAATCGGTGGTGCACTCTACGAGGACGTGGTGTCGATCGACGCCATCGATGCGTCGACCATCTTCGCCGTGAACTCGCTGGGCAACGTGTATCGCTACAACGGTTCGTCCTGGTCGCTGTCGGCGAGCGGCGCGAGCTACGGTACGCAGTTCATTGCGGTGAATGGCAGCAGCAGCAGCCACGTGGTCGCCGTGGGCACCAACGGTGTCATTGTGCGCTTCAACGGCGGCTCGTGGAGCAGCATGAGCAGCGGCACCACGCAGACACTAAGTGGTGTCTTCATCGAAAGTGCCTCGGTGGGTTATGCGGTTGGCGCCAACGGTACGGCGCTCCGTTACAATGGCTCGACGTGGACGAGCACCAGCACCGGCTCCACGTCGTGGTTGACTGGGGTGTGGTCCGCAGGTGGTACAGCGTTCGCCGTGGGTTCGGCGGGTGAAACGCTGCGCTACAGCGGTTCGGCCTGGAGTCGGCTCACCTCCGGCACATCGGAAGGGCTGCTCTCGGTATCGGGCACGTCCACGGCGAACGTGGTGGCGGTCGGCAACGCCGGCACCATCCTGCGCTTCGATGGTTCGGCTTGGAGTCGTGTGGCTGCGGGTTCCGTGTCGACGGATCTCTTCTCGGTGGCTGGCAGCACCGCCAACGGTGGCCGCATGTACATCGCCACCGACGACGGCTTGCTGCAGCTCAACGGGTCGTCCGTATCCGCGGTGTCGACGCCGTATGCACCGCGCCTGTTCTCCGCCTCGGTCGACGCTGCGGGCAATGTGGTGGCCGGCGGCCAGCGTGGTGTCGTGATGCGCTCGCCCGGGTCGACCTGGGAAACTGTGAGTGCCGCACCCGACCTGATGGACGTGTGGACCACCAGCACCAGCAATGCGTGGGCGGTGGGTGAGATGGGCTTCATCTATCGCTGGAACGGCAGCAGCTGGAGCCGCCAGACGGCCCCCACCACGAGCACGCTGAACACGGTATGGGCCAGTGGCAGCAGCGACGCCTTTGCCGGCGGCGACAACGGTACGATGCTGCGCTGGAACGGCAGCAGCTGGACCACCATGAGCTTCCCCGGCACGGGCTCGGTCTACGGATTGTGGGGCTCAAGCGCGAGCGATGTGTACGCGGTGACCTCGGCCGGTCAGGTGGTGCGCTACAACGGCAGTAGCTGGAGCGTGGTCACATCGACGTCTCGTCCGCTGTGGTCGGTGTTCGGATCATCCTCGTCAGATGTGTATGCCTCCGGTGAAGGCGGCGTCGTGCTGCGATTCAATGGCACGAGCTGGTCCACCGTGAGCGCACCCACCAGCGGCACGCTGGCCGGCATCTGGGCGGGAAGCGCCACGAACATCGTGGCCGTTGGCGCCAATTCCGGCAGTGCGAGTGGCATCACCTTCTCGTCCACGGGAAGCGCGTGGAGCAGTGTGAGCACCGGATCATCGCGCGTGCTGACGAGTGTGTGGGGCCCGAATGGCTCCGACCTGTATGTCACGGGCGAATCGGGCACCATCCTGCGCTACAACGGCAGCTCGTGGAGCACGATGAGCAGCGGATCGTCGGATCTGCTGTGGGCCGTGACCGGTCCCGCGAGTGGCTCCACCGGCGCGTTTGCGGTGGGCTACAACAGCACGGTGGTATCAAGCACTGGTAGCGGCTCGCTGATGGCGGCTGTGCGTGGCGCGGATAGCCGCGTGAGCTCGCTGAATCCGGGCGCCGGAGCGCGGACGCACAAAGGACCACTGCCGAGTGGGAAGGAACGGAGCCGGCGGAAGGGACGGTGAACCGCGTGAAGAGCGGGTGCTGGAACCACGGAAGCTGGACGGACGGGAGCTGGAACCACGGTAGCTAGAACGACGGGAGCTAGAACAACGGGTTCCGACGGTGCGACGAAGAACGGGAGCTGGACCAACGACCGCCGTGCGGTTCGTGGTTCCAGCTCCCGTTTCATTTCCCGTCGTTACAGCACCCGTTGGTCCAGCTGCCGTAGTCCCAGCTCCCGTCCGTCCAGCTTCCGTAGTTCCAGCACCCGTGGTCCCCGCTGTCCCGTTTCTCTATTCCCGCGAGAATGCCGCCATCGTCGGCCCCATCGCATCGATGGTCTCCCGGGCATGCCAGCGATCCTTGCCGTTGTACAGGAACGCAAACGCCAGGATCTCGCCGTTTTCGGCTGTCACGTAGCCAGACAGACCGATGACATCGTTGGTCGTGCCCGTCTTGGCGTGCAGGTTGCCCTGTGCCGGCGTGGCACGCATGCGATTGCGCAGCAGCTCCGATTCACCAGCCACCGGCAAGGACGCGTGGAACGCGCTGCCCCACTGCGCGTGATGCGCATGATCGAGCAGCTGCACCAGCGAGCGCGGCGTGACACGATCGAGCACCGACAGCCCGCTGCCATCGGTGGCCGTCACGGCATCCGGTGCTGCCCCCACCTGGCGCACGAGGAAATCCTTCAGCGTCGTCACCGCCGTCTCGGCCGACCCCACTGTCGTCTTGTCGGCACCGCGCGCCGCGCCGCGATACAACATCTCGGCGTACAGGTTGATGCTCTCGCGGTTCATGACTGACACCAGCCTTGCCAGCGGCGGCGACGGCAAGCTTGTGACCACCGTGGCGCCCTGCGGCGTCCGGCCAGCCTTGATCTCGCCGTCCACCTTCACGCCCTGCGCTTCGAGCGCGGCACGGAAGGCACCGGCCGTGAACGTGGCGGGATCGCCCACCACCAGTTGGTAGCGCACCGTGCCCGCGCGCGCGCCAATGGTGCCAGAGACCACCACCCGATCATCACCCACACGCCGGGCCGTGATGCGGGAACCACCGCCGGCCACCGTGCGCACGGTATTGGTGATGGTCAACGCTCGCGTGGCCGGCTCGAGGAATACGCGGGCGCCATCACCGGATCCACCCGGCGTTATGCCCACGATGACGATGTTCTCGTTGAGCGACAGCGCCGAGAACGGCGCGGCATATCCGGCGCCGGCGTATCGGCTGAGCCACCCCTCCGGAATACGGCGCGACTCGAACGCCGACGCATCGGCGATGATGTCACCCGTCACCCGCTTGATCCCGGCGCCGGCCGTGAACTGCGCCAGCAGGTTCATCGAGGCATCCGGCCCACCGCGCACAAAACGCGGCGACAACGAGGGGTCACCGTCGCCCCGCAATACGAGATCGCCCGCCAGCACTCCACTCGCGTCCACGGCGCCACTGCGCAGCACATCGGTGCTGAATGTGTGTTCAGGGCCGAGTTTCTCGAAGGCGATAGCCGACGTGAACAGCTTCATCGTGCTGGCCGGCACCATCGGCGCATCAGCACCACGGGCAAACAGCGTATCACCGCGCGAGATGCTCACCACCATGGCGCCCCAATCGCCGTTGCGCGTGCGGCTGTTGAGCAACGTGCCAAGGTCGCTGGTCAGTGCATCCGCGCCACGCGGTGTGGTGAAGCGCAGCACCGGCACGATGGGTGCCTTGGTGACACGACGGGTCGTGCCCGTGGTCGCGCGCGCGGGACGTTTCTTGGTGGTGGTCGTGCGTTTCTTGGCCTGGGTGCGCTTGGCCTGTACCAGCACCCGCGAGGACATGGCCGTCGACAACGGCGCCGCGTCCACCGTCGACTGGGGCGCAGCGAGCAACGATCCGATCACCAGCGCCGACACCCAACGCATGGGATGGAAGCTTCGTGCCTTCATGACATCACACCTTGAGAACGAAACCACGCTTCCATGCCGCCCAGAGAATCAGGAACCACAGGGCCACAAAGGAAACGGCATACGCGAATGACGCCTCCTTCGGCGGAAGCCACGACGCGTATACAGTCTTGAACACGAATCCCTGCGCCGAGATCCGTGAGCCGCCGTCGATCTCCCAGGTCCAGATGGAGGAAATGCATCGCGCCATCAGACCCGAGCCCAGAAATGCCAACATCGGATTGGTACCATAGACGACGAACGGGAACGTCCAACGTCGCAGCCCAATCCCGTCGATCAGCCACATGCATGTGGCGAGCGTCACAGCCCCCGTGCCGGCCGTGAAGATCACGTACGAACTCGTCCAGATGCTCTTGTTGATGGGAAAGACCCAGTGCCACATCAACCCCACCATCATCGCCAGCGCACCAACCGCAAACAAGGCAGCAAGCCGCTCACTGAGCGTGAGTTCCTGCCGCGCGATCCAGCGTCCTGCAAACGTACCGCAGATCATCGTGCCGATCGCCGGCAGTGTGCTGAGCAGACCTTCGGGATCCCAGGTCTTCGCGCCACTCCACAAGTGGTTCACACCGAGTACGGTGCGATCGAGCCAGGCGCTGAGCAGTTGATCGGGGTTGTCGAGCACGAAACGGCCGGCAACGCCGGTGTCGGGCACCGGTACGAGCGTCATCAGTGCCCAGTAGCCCAATAGCAGCGCCGCCAGAATGCCGAACTGTTGACGCAGTGTGGTGCGCCACGTGAGCAGCGCGCCGCACAGATAGGCGAGACCGATGCGCTGCAACACGCCCATGATGCGCCAATGCTCGAGGCGATCGATCACCCGTTCGCCGAACGAGGCGCCGGGCATGCCGGGTGGCCACGTGAAGAACGGAAAGCCAGACAGCAGCAATCCGAACAGGAAGATCAGTGCGCCACGCTTGAGGATCTGCCGCAGGATCGCCTGTTCATCGTCGCCGCGCGCGCAACGCGCCCGCAGCGACAGCTCGGTGGTGATCCCGACAATGAACAGGAAGAACGGAAAGATCAGATCGGTCGGCGTCCATCCATGCCACGGCGCGTGTTCGAGCGGGGGATAGATCGCCGACCAGGTACCGGGATTGTTCACGAGCAGCATGCCGGCCACGGTCATGCCGCGAAAGACATCGAGCGACAGCAGCCGCTCCGCCTTGAAGCCGCTCGTAGGGGAGGTCACGGCTTTGCGGTACCGGCTGGTGGTGATACGGCTGCGGGTACCGCGCCCGTCGCGGTGGAATCCGGCGGCGGTACGGTGGGCGACACCAGTCGCCATCCCGTGGTATCACAACGCACGGCAATCGATCGGTCCGGGGCCACTTTGCCTTCGTGCTCCCCACCCACATAGTGGCCGCCCAGTGTCACGGTGACCGCGTTGCCGTTGTCGGCTTCCGTCTTGCCGCGATAGACCACGAGCATCGTCGCGTACGGCCCCGCGTATTCGAGCTTCTCACGCACCTGCGCCTGGCCCTTGGGATCGCTCGTATAGAAGTACGTCGGTCCCTTGTCCTGCAGCACCTTGAATCCGTCCTCAGGCAATGCCGAGTCGGTGCCGACTGCGCTCAGGAACCGCTGCGGTGTCGGGCGGGCGTTGGTGATGTAGTCCCGCACAGCAAGCCCGACGGCAGTGGTATCGCGATCCGCACAGCTGGGGCCGGCTGCGACCGTATCGGCGGCGGCTACCCGCTTGTCGGAAGTTCCACCGCCGCAGGCCGCAAGGGCTGAAACGATCGGCGCCGTGATGGCCAAGGCATGACGGATGGTGAAACGTGCGGGCAGTGGCATGGCGGGAGGCGGGATCAGGTGATACTCTCGCGATGTGCTGTGTCACGACATTCCGACACGTGGCACCACGGAAAGGTTGAGCGGGAACGCAGAGCAGCGGCCGGTGGTAGAGCCTTGAGGGTGGCGCAACACGCGTCGCGATCAAACGCAGTGTGGTTTCTACTTGCGGGTTTGTCGAGGGGCAAACCCTGTCTCACCGTTAACGTGGAGAAGGGCATCGGATGTCTACCAATAATGCCATCGCCCGTGAGGGTATTTCTGCTGGACTCATCGGCGCCACCGCCATCGCGGTCTGGTTCGCCATCCTTGATGCCATGCGGGGCGACTTACTGGGTACTCCCGTGATGCTGGGCAACGCGATCGCGTCGCTCTTCCTCGAAGGCGCGCTGCCGAGTCGAGCGGGCGCGTTCCTCGGCTACACTCTGTTTCACTTCACCGTGTTCTGCATCGTCGGCCTCGTGTTTGCGTGGGTGGTGAACTCCGCGGAGCGTGTGCCGTCAGCATTCATCGGTTTTGCAGGTCTTTTCGTGGCATTTGAAGTCGGCTGGATCGGCTGGACGACGGTGCTTGCGCGTGGGTTTGGCGAACTCACATGGGCACAGGTCTTTGTCGCCAACCTGATCGCGTCGGCAGCGATGGGCGCCTACATGTGGCGCATGCACCCGGCGCTCCCGCGTCGCGTGAATGCTGCCTTGGCGGGCGCACCAGAGTAATCCGCGGCATTCGAACGCGGATGGACGAAGCCCCCGAGAACGAATGATTCTCGGGGGCTTCATGCTTCCTGAGGCGCGAGCAAAAAAACTCATCCCCAGTCGCTGTCCAACGCCTCACTCAGTGCCGCCAGCGCATCACTCCACCGCCGGCGCAGCTCGTCGAGATTCGCTCCCTCGGGCAACATCGCATGCTCGACACTCACCGAGGTGCGCGTGTTGCCCTGCCGCACGATGGCAATGGCGGCCTGTGAACCATCGGGGAACGCCAGACGCGCAAAGCGCGGCGGTAGCGCGCTCGTGATGCGATAGAGTCGCTCCGGTGCCCAGTCACGCTTGGTGGGGTCGTTCACCATGCGAAACACCGCACTCGCCGGCGCATGCACAATGCGCGACAGCTCCACAAACGGTCCTGCGGGCTTCACGGGAGTGGTGTCGCGCGGAGCGAGTCGCGGAGCGGGGCGGGCCTTGGCCGGACGAGCAGCATGCTGCCCGACTCCCGACTTTGCACCTGCCGACTTTCCGCCTGTCGGCCGTCCGGCCGCGGGCCTTCCAGCAGTTGACCTATCGCCCGGGGACTTCCTCGCGCCCGGCTTGCCCGACGAACCACCCGACTGCGACCGCCCACCGGACGGCTTTCCGCCACCCTCGCCGCGTCGCTCGTTTCCTCGGCTCATCCGTTCCCCGTCGTCGGCACCCAGCTCACCTGCGCACCGGCCTCGTCATCCTCGCCGCGCGACGACCACTTGAAGAACACCACTGTCATTACGGCATAGAAGAACACGCCGCCAGGGATCCACATGATCAGCCCACCGTACTGCTGATCGTCCATCGGCGTGATGCCCATGATACGCGGCGCAATCGCATACGCCGGATACAGCAACGTGTCGGCCATGGCGATGTAGATCGAGATGATCGACATCGGGATCACCATCAGGAAGCAATACAGCATCTGCGCCGGATACGGCGCGCGTGGCAGGTCGGGCAGTGGCGACATGAGCGGCCACCACATCAGCACCGACGCCGCGATGAACATCAGGTGCTGCGTGATGTGCACCGGGTGATAGGCCAATGCGAGATTGTACAGCGGCGGCAGGTGCCAGAACGCCAGCACGAGATTGAAGATCGCGAAGCAGGCCACCACCGACGTCGTGCGCCGCGCCAGGCGATACATCGCGGGACGACGCAGCAACGGACGCAGCATCCACCCCGGCGTGCCGTGAATCATCAACGGCGGCACGATCAGCGTCAGGATGAGGTGCTGCACCATGTGCGCGCTGAACAGGTAAAAATCGCTCAGGTCGTGCAGCGGTCCGTTCAGCGTGACAAAGAGCAGCGCCAGGGCGGTGAAGAACGACAGGCGCTGTCCGATGGTCGGACCAATCGGCGCACCATGCGCTGCCACAGCGGGAACCACCCCAGCCGAAGCTACCGCGGCCGAAGCCTCGGACGTGACGGGAACCAGGTCGGCGGGCGACGGCCCCTGCCGTGCGCGCCAGATATAGGCCGCCCCGAAGGCGGCGATCCCGATGGCCGTGCTCGGATGAACCGAGAACTCGCGAAGCGAGAGTTGGGCGACGGGGTGCAGAAGTGCCAGCATAGTGCACGGAATCTAACCGATCGGTCCGACCGGATCGGGCACGCGGTAAAGGCGGTCAAAGACAAACGGGTCCCGGTGATGCGCCGTGGCGCCCACCGGGACCCGCCTGAACCCGTGGAGGGGGTCAGTCTCTTACCGCGTCAGCTCAGCGACCCCAGACGAAGCACGAGCTTCGAGAAGAGGAACAGCAGACCGATGAGCGTCAGGCTGGCCACGATGAACGGACCCGTGAACAGTGCGCGGAACAGCTTGTGGTCGTACTTGAGGTGCATGTAGTACGCCACCACGATCACGAACTTCACCGACGACATGATCAGCATGCTGGGCACATACACCCAGCTGTTTTCCCATGCCGGGATGTAGTACGCCGAAACTTCGACGGCCGTGATGATGGTGAGGATGAGCGCGACCTTCCAGTACGTGGACCAGGTCGGATGCTCTTCGGCGTGGGCGTCGTGCGCCCCGTGCGAATGATCAGCCATCATCGCCTCACTTGATGAGGTAAACGAGGGTGAAAATCACGATCCAGATGACGTCGACGAAGTGCCAGTACAGCGCGGCGATGTCGACGAGCAGCGAATCCTTCGGTTCCAGGCCACGCTTGTAGTCGATCGCCAGCAGCGTGAACAACCAGATCACACCCGCCGTCACGTGCGCGCCGTGGAAGCCGGTCAGCGTGAAGAACGAGGAGCCGAAGAGGTTCGTGCGGATCGTGAGTCCTTCATGGATGAAGGACGTGAACTCGTAGGCCTGACAGCCAAGGAAGACGATGCCGAGCAGGCACGTCATCCACAGCCACAGCTTCGAGTTGCCAAGAATGCGTTCACCCGTGGTGGTCTTGGGCACGTGACGGTTCTGGACCGCCGCGAGCGCGAGCACCATCGCGAGTGAGGACATCAGGAGCACGAAGGTCGACGCCGACGTGACCGGGATGTTCAGGATCGGGTTGAACGTCTGGCCCGTGGTCGGGTTCGTCCACACCTCATGCGGATACGGTCCCTCGGGGCTCCGACCCTTGTAAATCAGGTAGGTGGAGATGAGGGAGGCGAAGAGCATGCACTCGGACCCGATGAAGGTCCAAATGGCGATCTTGCGGTTGTCGAGCCCGAGGGTCGTGTAATGGCCGCCGCCGCCGTGCGCGTGGCCGTCGCCGTGGGCGGCGGGAGCAGTGGTAGCGGTCATCTTAGTGGTGATCCTCGAGGGGCGTCAGCAGCCACTTGTAGAGCGAGCCAACCCACCAGAGGGTGCCAAGAATCATCATGGCGACGGCAACGGCGGGCTTCTTGTCCATGAACGGCATACCGCAGAACATCGCCACGATACCGGCAGCGGTGATGAGCGGCCAGATCGACGGGTTCGGCATCACGATGCCGGATTCCTTCGTCGTCGGGATGTGCAGGTTCTTCTCTTCCTCGTACGTGGTCTCATGTACGAGCTGTTCGCCTTCCTTCATGTTCCAGAGCGGATAGCGCGACTTGATCGTCGGCAGCTCGAGGAAGTTGTACTCGGGCGGCGGCGACGGAATCGCCCACTCGATCGTCGCGGCACCCCACGGGTTGCTCGACGCCAACTTCCCGCCACGCCAGCTCTTCCACACGTTGATGAGACCGAACAGCGTGCCGATCATGAGGATCAGCGTGCCGACCGACGACATCATGTTGAACAGGTCGAAGCCCTGGCCCGCGTCATACTGGTAGTAACGACGCGGCATGCCGAGCAGACCGCTGAAGTGCATCGGGAAGAACGTGAGGTTCATGCCGATGAGCGAGATCCAGAAGTGCCACTCGCCCAGCTTCTCGCTGAGGAAACGGCCCGTGATCTTCGGGAAGTAGTAGTACATGCCGGCAAACAGACCGAACACCGAGCCACCGAAGAGCACGTAGTGGAAGTGCGCGACGACGAAGTACGTGTCCGTCTGCTGCAGGTCGGCCGGCGGCGAGGAGTGCATGACGCCGGAGATGCCGCCCATCGTGAACATCGCGACCAGCGCGACGCCGAACTTCATGGCCACCGTGAAGTTGATCTGGCCGCCCCACATGGTGGCGATCCAGTTGAAGATCTTCACGCCGGTCGGGATGGCGATCAGCATCGTGGCGAGCGAGAACACCGAGTCGGCGATCGGGCCCATGCCCACCGCGAACATATGGTGCGCCCACACGCCGAAGCCGAGGAAGCCGATCAGGATGCCCGAGTACACCATGACGGGGTAACCGAACAACGGCTTCTTGGAGAACGTCGGCAGCACTTCGGACACGAGGCCGAAGGCCGGCAGGATCAGGATGTACACCTCGGGGTGACCGAACACCCAGAAGAGGTGCTGCCAGAGCAGCGGGTCAGCGCCCTTGGCAATCGTGTAGAAGTTCGTGCCGAAGAAGCGGTCGAACTGCAGGAACACGAGCGCCACCGTGATGACCGGGAAGGCCAGCACGACGAGGAACTGCACCACGAACGACATCCACGTGAAGATCGGCATGCGCATGAGCGTCATGCCCGGCGCACGCATGTTGATGATCGTCGTGATAAAGTTGAAGCCGGCCGCGAGGGACGAGATGCCGAGGATCTGCAGACCCAGCACCCAGAAGTCCATGTTCACCTGCGGCGAGTACGCCTTCGTGCTGAGCGGCGCATAGCCGAACCAGCCACCATCCGGCGCCATCGCGAAGAAAATCGGCACCGTGATGAAGATGCCGCCCAGCAGGTAGATCCAGTACGAGAAGGCGTTGAGTCGCGGGAACGCGACGTCACGGGCGCCGATCTGCAGCGGGATCAGAAAGTTGAAGAACGCCGCCGAGAGTGGCATGACGGCGAGGAAGATCATCGTCGTACCGTGCATCGTGAATAGCTGGTTGTACATCTCCGCCGACACGATCTTGCCGTTCGGAGTGGCCAGCTGGGCACGAAGGATGGCGGCCTCGAGGCCACCAACGACGAAGAAGATCAGTCCGGAGATCAGGTAGAGCGCCCCGATGCGCTTGTGGTCCACCGTGGTGAGCCACGACATGATCCCGGTGTTTTCGGGAGCCGTGGAGGCCTTGGTGTACGGGGGCGCGGCAGCGATGGTTGCCATCGTGTCGAAGTCTGTCGTTGACGGGAGCGGCTACTTGAGAGCCTGGAGGTAAGCGACGATATCAGCGATTTCGGCGTCAGTCAGACCACCGACGTTGATGACATTCTTGCGCACGGGATCGGTGAGGCCCTTGCCGATGGTCGGCATGATGCTGCCGGGCTTCATGTGCGGGGCACTCTTGATCCAGTAGGCCAGATGCTTCGCGTCGTTCGGGTACAGACCCGCGGCGATCGTGTAGCGCGTCCCGACGTGCGTCAGGTTCGGCCCGATGGGCGACGTGAACGGCGTGCCGCCGATCGCGTGACAGCCGATGCACGAGGACCGCGAGAACGTCTGGCGGCCACGCTCGGCATCACCCTGCGCCAGCAGCGATTCATCAAACTTGAGTCCCACCGGCAACTTGGCCGTCGGCACCGTGTACGCGAACTCCGCGTCCAGACGCTCCTTCGGGAACGCCCACACCGGCACTTCCGGAGCAGCCGGCGCGGCCGTCGAATCACCCACGGCCGCCTGCTGCAACGACGCCAACTGCACGGGCGTGGTGCCCGCGTTGGCCGCTGCGGGCGTCACGACGGGCGCCTTGAAGACCGCCGGCTGCTTCTGGTGTGCAGCCCACTGCTCGAACTCCGCTGGCGTCACCGTGTACACGCGGAAACGCATGTTCGCATGGGACGCGCCGCAGAACTCAGCGCAGAAGCCGTTCCAGGCCGACGACGGCAGATCCGCGTTCGGCGTGAACCAGAGGTAGTTGGTGCGGTTCGAGACGAGGTCGCGCTTGCCACCCATCTGGGGAATCCAGAAGGAGTGCAACACGTCCACGGTCTTGAGCTGGAAGTTCACCGTCCGCCCATTGGGCAGATACAGCTCGTTCGCTGTGGTGATGCCCAGCTGCGGGTACTTGAACTCCCACCACCACTGGTGACCGATGACTTCGACCTGCAGGGCATCAGGCGCAGCCTTGGCCTGAGTCTTGAAGATCGTGCTCACCGTGGGGATGGCGATAAACACCAGAATGACGGCCGGGATGGCCGTCCAGGTGATTTCAAGCGCCGTGTTCCCATGCACCTGCTTCGGCGTACCACCGCCGGGACGGCGACGATAGCGGAAGATCGTGTACACCAGGCCTGCTTCGACGCCGATGAAGACCAGCGTTCCCCAGAAGAGAAGCTTGTCCCACAGCGCGTCGATCGCCGTGTTGTACTCGGAGTAGTGATTGAACGTCGAGTTCGGATACTCGCCGCCGCAGGCCGCGAGCCCGAGGGCCAGAGCCCCCAGCAGCGCGGCGGATGCCACTCGCCGCGGGCGGAACGTGCCAACCATGCCGGATCCTGATGTGGAGTTGATAGGACTGCCGATTGACGGTCCTGGACGCACGCGGAGGGCGTGCGCCAAGGGCGCTCGGCGGACAGTCGGGGGTGGGACAGCAGTGCGAAGCTAAACCGTCGTTTTAGGCCACCGCAAGCAAAGCCCTACGACTTCTCCGGCTTTGCCCGACATTTTTTGCGATGTAACCGGCGTGAGCCGTATTGGCTGGTTCTTTCGCACTGCTCAGCCCTCCGGATGAGCCCACTTTTCTCTCTCAAATTCCCATATCTGGCTGCCGTTTCGTGAGTGCGGCGCCAATCGTCCGTGGGACGTGATCCCCCACCAGCTTCGTACCTCCATCACGGCCGCTGCCGCGATCCTACTGACGGCCTTCAGCGCCGGCTGTAGTCGGCAGCAGTCCGGTGAACGGGCCCCGCACGCCATTGGCGTCGGCGCCATCCCCGGTACACCTGGCTACGAGAACATCGTCCGCGGCATCGAACTGGCCGTGGAACGTCTCAATGCGGCGGGACCGACGCGTTTTGCCGTTCGGCTCCCCGAGACAGGCGTGACCAGCCCGGTCCGGCTGGCCGAGCAACTGCGCCTCGACCCCACGGTCATCGCCGTGGTCGGACACCCCGAGAGTGGCAACACGCTCGAGACCGTACCGATCTACGCCGACGCTGAACATGAAGGTGCCAATGGCGTGGTCATGGTGTCGCAGACGGCGTCCTCCCCCCGACTGAGCGGGATCAGCCCCTGGTTCTTTCGCGTCGCCCCCAGCGACGCCGATGCCGCCCAACACACCGCCCAGTGGGTGCTCGACACCCTCCACGCGCGCCGGGCCGCCATCATCTATCGCAATGACTCCTACGGCCGCGACTGGGCCAGCACCTTCGCCGACGTCTTTGGCAAGGGCGGCGGCTCCGTCGTCACGCGCGACCCCTATCTGAACGGCGTGACGGAGTGGGAGGCCTACGCCAGCCTGGTCGCCCTCCGCAAGCCGGATGTGGTGCTCTTCCCTGGCGACGCCGAAGACGCCTTGGCCTTCCTGCGCGCGCTTCGGGCGCACGGTGTGCGGGTGCCCTTCGTGGGTGGCGATGGTACCGAAGGCATCGCCCGCGACACGATCGCGGCCGGCGCCTACGTATCGGCCTTCTTCCGCCCCGACCGCGTGTCGAGTCCGGAGGCCATGCACTTCCTCGCGCAGTACCGCCAGCGTTTCAAGCAGGAGCCGGACGGCTTCGCGGCCCTTTCATACGATGCCGCCATCGTCATCGGCCGGACTGTGGCCGGCGGAGCGAATACCCGCCCGGCCCTGCGCATCGCCATGGAGCGCATCGGCAATGGTGCACCGTCGGTAGATGGCGTGGTTGGACGCATCGCTTTCGAGAAAGATCACGACATCAAGGGACGTCCGGTGCTGATCACCCAGTTGATGCGCGCCCCGACGACCACCGCGACACCTGCGGGGACGCCGTGAGGCACCTCTTCCAGATCCCCACCATTCGCGGTCGGCTGATCGCGGGCTTCGGCACATCCATCTTCCTGCTCGTGGCCGCCGGTGTTCTCGGCTGGTACTGGCTGTCGCGGGCCAATGCACAGGCCGAGGCTACAGTACACGATGTCACCGACCGCTCCGAGTTTGTCGAGCGGGCCACCAACATCGCCCTGCGGGAACTGGTCGCCGGTCTGCGCTATCTGAGCACCGGCACGGAAGGTGACGAGCGCCAGTACCAGGCGCTCACCGTGCAGGCCGAACAGCTGCGCCGTGATGCCGTATCAAAGAGTGTCCTGAGCCCGGAAGAGCGCCGGCGACTCGAAGCGATCGGACGCTTGCAGGCCACGCTGGAGGTGCGCATTGCCACCACGCGCGCCTGGCAGGTGGCCCAGCGCACCGAAGAGGCCAACCGCGTGCTGGCGCTCACGACCAAGGACATTCAGGCCATCGAGATCGAACTGCAGGCCCTGCGCCGCGAAGCGCGCGTCGGAGCCAGCGATGCCATCGATCGCATGCGTGAGTGGTTGCGCAACGCCGAGGCCAGCCTGGTGGTGGTGGTGACGCTCGCCTTTGGCGTGGCAGCCTTTTTTGGCCTGTCCACGGCTCGCGCCATCACGCAGCCCATGGTGCAACTGCGCGACGAACTCATGGCCATTGGCGCGGGTGATCTGCGCGACCCGCCGTATGCGGCTGGATCGGCGTACGTCGCGCAGGAATACGCCGAACTGATCGACGCCATGCGGCAGGCCCGCGAGCGATTGCGCGTGCTATTCTCGCGCGTGCAGGAAGAGGCCGATCAGGTCACACTGGCCGCCAGCGAACTCACGGCGTCGGCTTCATCGGCGGCTGCGTCATCACAGCATGTCACGTCAGCCATCATGGATATTTCCCATGGTGCGACGATGCAGCTCACGTCGCTCAATCACGCCGGTGAAACGGTGAAGGAGCTGGCGGAAACCGGTGCCACCATCGGTGAGGCGGCTGAAGAGACCGACCGCGTGGGACGTGAGATTCGCCACACCACCAATGGCGCGCGTGATCAGGTGCAGGTGGCCATCGACACGCTGCTCGGCGCCCGTGAAGTTGTGCAGGCCTCACGCGACGAAATGGTGGCCGTGCGCGATGCCACCGCCGTCATCGATGATTTCGTGAGTGTGATTTCCGAGATCGCGACGCAGACCAATCTGCTCGCACTCAATGCGGCCATCGAAGCGGCGCGCGCCGGTAGCGCCGGGCGCGGGTTTGCCGTCGTCGCGCAGGAAGTGCGTGCGCTGGCTGAGCAGAGCGCACACGCGGCCAATGAAGTCACGGAAAATGTGAAGCGATTCCGTGGCCGCATCGCCAGCGCCTCCACGGCGGTGGAATCTGGCGCCACCCGTCTGCGCGACGCCGAAACGGTGGCCGAAGGGGTGCGCGGTGCTCTGGCGCGCATCGAGCACGCCGTAGCGCAGGTGGATGGCGCCACAGCGCGCGTGACACTGGCCGTCGAAGGCAATCGCCGGTCACTGAGTCAGGTGCAGCGTTCGCTGTACGACGCGCGCGACACCGCCGAAGGGCACGCCGCTGCCGCCGAGGAAGTGGCGGCGAGCACGGAACAGACATCGGCGTCCGCGCAGGAAGTGTCGGCCACCGCAGAAATGCTGCAGACGGCCAGTCTTCGCGTGCGCGGACTCATCGGCGAGTTCCGCACCTAGCTCCGACGCGCTATACGGGGACTTCGCGCACCTGAATGCCCCGTGCCGCGAGCATGTCGAAGTAGCGCTGCGCGGGAATGCACTCATCGGGCGTATGCACACCAGCGGCAATGGCGCCCGAGCACTGCAACACGCCCGTGATGGCCAGCGTGTAGCCGGTGGTGCGCATCATGGCTGAGATGCCGTGCTCGCTGTCGTAGCGATCAACCACTTCCCAGGCGCGGGCCTGTCGGGCGCCGCCAACGGTTCCGGTCACGACCACGCGCAATGCGACCAGGTCGGGCTTGCCCTTGCGCAAAGCGGCACCGGCCACGCGCACAAACACATCGCGCGGCACGACCTGTTGCCCCTTCACGTCGACCGGCTCGGTGCCCAGCAGCCCCAAATCGCGAATGCTGCGCATGATGTCCACATGCCCCGGGTAGCGGAGTGTCTTGTACTCCATGACCGGAATGCGACCAGCGTAGCGGTACACCATCGTGGAAAGGCCACCGGCCGTGTGAAACGCTTCGAGCGCGCCGACCGATCCATCGAACTTGACCGTCTCCGGCTCGGAGAGCGCGTCCACCGACGTGGGCTGGCCATCCCGCACGACCAGCGACGGCGTCGTGTAGTAGTCCACCATGCCCTCGATGGAGTACGCGATCTGGTAGCCGAGCGGCGGCTCCGGCACCTGCGGCAGGCCACCCACAAACAGCTTCACCGATTCCACCGCGTCGAACTGATCGATGCCGTGCTGCGCGATCACATTCACCATGCCTGGCGCGAGGCCGGTGTCCGGGATGACCGACACGCCCTTGGCCTTGGCTTCGGCGTCGAGCTGCTTCTGCTGCTGCACGATAGCCGTGTTGCCACCCAGGTCGGCGAAGTGTACGCCACTTTCCACCGCGAGGCGTGCCAGCGTGCCATTGAAATAGTAGGGGATGGCGCTCAGCACCCCGTCGCATCGCGCCAAGGCTTCACGCACGGCCTGCTCATCGCGCACATCGAGCGCGAACGGGATCAGGCGGGCACCTGCCACCTCTTGCAGAAAGCGGGGTAAAGCAGGCGTCTTGATATCGGCCAGCAGGACCTGCTCCACTTTGGCATCATTGAGCAGGTCAAACGCACACGCGGTGCCTTGCAGCCCCGCGCCAAGTACCAACACACGCATCGAGGAACTCCGGAATGGAGACGCTGGATCAGAACGACATGTCTTCGAAGGTAACCCCGGAATCCGAAGACTGGCGAGCACGGTTGCTCAGCACGCCGGAACAGATCGACCACGTTCTGGCACAGGTCAAACGCGTGGCAGTGATCGGTATCAAGCCCAAAGACGTGGGTGGCCCGGCCCATACCGTACCCGCGTATATGCAGCAGGTCGGCTACGACATCGTTCCGGTACCTGTGTATTACCCGGAGGTCACCGAGATTCTTGGCGCCCCGGTGCATCGCTCATTGGCCACCATCGATCCACCGGCCGACATGGTGCAGCTGTTCCGGCGGTCGGAAGACGTGCCCAAGCACATCGACGAGATTCTCGCCGCCGAACCGTCGGTGGTGTGGATGCAGCTGGGCATTCGCAACGACGAAGCGGCTGAACGCTTTGCGCGGGCCGGCATGTGGGTGGTGCAGGACCGTTGCACCTATGTCGAGCTGAAGCGCGCCAAGCGCTGAACGCTAGCCCTGCATGGTGGCGGATTTGAGCGGCATCACCAGCCCCGCCACCATCAGCTCCACCGAATCGGCCGCGGCAGCCACCAGCTGGTTGGTGCGCCCCAACGCATCGCGGTAGACACGACCGAGTGGCGTGGGCGGCACGACACCCAGTCCCACCTCGTTGCTCACGAGGATCCATTCCACGTCGGGATGACGCTGCATACTCGCCACGAGCGCCGACGCCGCGTCAGCCACGTGGCGCTCGGCGTCTCGTTGTTCGTCCTCGGGAAGCGCGAGCAGCAGGTTGCTCACCCACAGCGTGAGACAATCGATCACGACCACACGCGGCGCGATGGTGTGGCCTGTACCGAGCGTTGCGTCGAGGGCTTCCACGACATGCACGGGAGCCTCGACGGTCTGCCACCGTAGTGAGCGTTCGGCTCGGTGATTGGCAATACGGCGCGCCATCTCGTCGTCGAACGCCTGCGCGGTCGCCACGAACAGCAGGGTGGCATCATGGCGTGACTCCGCGAGCGCCACAGCTCGGCCGCTCTTGCCGGCGCGCACTCCGCCCAACAGCAGTTGGATTCGCCTTCGGCGCGCGGTCATGGCGTTACGGAATCCAGACCCATCATCGCGCACACGGCGTCCATGTCGAGGTTGCCGCACACCACCGTCGCCAAACGGTCGAGCGCATCGTCGATGGACGTGGGTGCACCGGCCGGCGGCAAGATCACGCCGCGTCGATTCGCCAACTGCTCCAGCATCGCACGACGCAGCGGGGCATGTTCAAGTGCACCATGCAGGTACGTGCCCAACACCAACCCGTCGTCGGAACTGACACCGTCCTGCGTCACGCCGCCCGCGCTCTCGAGAGAAAAGACGCCTGGACGCTGGCTGGTTGTAAGCGTGCTGCGTCCCATGTGGATTTCATAGGCATCGAAAGCAGCGTCGTGCAACGTGGTGCCCAAAAACGTGGAATCACCGACAACGCGTGCCTTGACGCGACGCGTGATCTTGCGTGGCTCGAAGTGTGTGATGATGGGCAGCAGACCCAGTCCATCTGCGCCGCCAACCTGTTCGGCACCATGTTCGTCCACGATGCGCTCGCCGAGCATCTGTAGGCCGCCGCAAATGCCGAGCACCGCGCCACCCGCAGCGCGATGCCGCAGGATGCACGCATCGAGTGATCGCTCGCGCAGCCAGGCCAGATCACCCAGGGTGGACTTGGTACCGGGGACGATGACGAGATCGGGACTGCCGAAGGCATCAGCATCACCCACAAAGCGCACCCGCACGCCGGGCTCGTTGATGAGTGGCTGAAACTCATCGAGGTTCGCGACACGCGGCAGACGCATTACGGCGATATCCAGCACCACCGGCGGCGCGTCTGGATGTTCATGATCGGCCGCGCTGCGCCACTCCAAAGCGTCTTCCTCGGGAATGTCACGCAAGTTGAGCCACGGCAGCACACCAATGGTAGGCACACCGGTGCGCTCTTCGAGCATCACAAAGCCCGGATCGAGCAACGACGGGTCTCCGCGAAACTTGTTGATCACGAACGCCTTGATCAGCGCGCGCTCTTCTGGCTGCAGCAGTGCATGCGTGCCGTAGAGTGAGGCAAATACGCCGCCACGTTCGATATCACCCACCAGCAACACGGGCGCATCGGCATGGCGCGCCACGCGCATGTTCACGATGTCGTATTGCGCGAGATTGATCTCTGCGGGACTGCCCGCACCTTCGATCACCACCACATCAAACTCGGCACGCAATCGATCGAGTGCATCGGTGACGATGGGCCAGAGATGCTGCTTGCGCGCGTAGTAGTCCACCGCGTCGGCCGTGATCCACGGTTCACCCAGTACCACCACCTGCGACGTGCGATCACTCTGCGGCTTGAGCAGCACCGGGTTCATGTCCACCGTGACTGGCGTGCGCGCGGCCACAGCCTGCATCGCCTGCGCGCGTCCCACTTCACGACCATCGGCCGTGACAGCGGCATTGTTGGACATGTTCTGCGCCTTGTACGGCGCCACGCGATAGCCGGCGTTGGCAAACCACCGGCACAGTGCGGCCACCACCGTGGTCTTGCCCGCGTGTGATGAAGTGCCCTGCACCATGAGTACACGGCCGCGCGGCGCGCGCCGAGCACTTTCGTGATGCGGTGCCGTGGATTCGAGAGGAAGCGATGCCGTCATGCCCGCAGCATCCCCAGTGGGGAGGTTGTACGCAAGATGCCTCGCCCTTGCGCGCCGAATCAGGGATTCACTATCGTGAGGGACTAAGCATATCTCAGCAGTTCACAATCGATCAACACGAACGGGCCTTTGTAGGAAGCCGGTGCAATGCCGGCGCGGCCCCGCCACTGTATGAGGCTCTGCCCTGTCGTTCGACAGGACAGTTCACCGCGACTTCTGCGCAGTACCCACTGGTGTCCCCACCGGGAAGGGAGAAGTCGACCGCCTCGAGCCAGGAGACCGGCCCGTTCGTTCCCGCTTCAAATCCTCGAGGGAGGACTGCGGGGCCGTCCGCGTCGGTCGGTCGCACAGTCGTGCACCCCATCGATGTCTGCCGCCCCCGTCCCTCTCGATCACCGAGACCGGACGGGTTTGTGTTTTCTGGCAGTCACTTCATGGCACATCGTCGCGGTGGAACCTGGCGAGCATTGATCGCCATCGGTTGCGCAGCCGTCGTATTGACGGCCTGTGACAAAAGCGCCGCCAGGAACGCGGATTCGCCGGCAGCCGATTCGACAGCGCGCACGAGCACCGGTCCCATCTCGGTGGTGGACGACGCCGGCCGCACCGTCACGCTCGCACAACCGGCACGCCGTGTCGTGTCGCTCATTCCGAGCGCGACCGAGACCTTGCTGGCGCTGGGCGCGGCAGAGCAGCTGATCGCCCGCACGCGCTACGACGTGGCGCCCGAGGTGCAGCATCTGCCACTCGTTGGTGGCAGCGTCGATCCCAGCATCGAGATGATTGTCTCGCTCAAGCCCGAACTGGTCGTCTCGTGGGAATCGGACAAGCGCCAGCAGTTCCGCGAGCGGCTCACGGCGCTGGGTATTCCCATTTTCATGCTGCGCACGCAGGACACCACCGATGTGTTCCGCGGCCTCGGCAATCTCGGCGCGCTCACCGGCCACTCGGCGGATGCACAGCGTGTGTCCACTGCGCTCCGGGAAAGACTCGCTGCCGTGGGCAGCTCCGTGCAGTCGCTCGAGAAGCCCTCAGTGATGTATGTGGTGTTTCACGACCCGCCGATGACCGCCGGTCCGAACACCTTCATCGGGCAACTGATCACGCTCGCCGGTGGCCGCTCGATCTTCGAAGACACGCCCAACAACTGGCCCAACGTCACGATGGAAGAGATCGTGCGACGCGATCCCGATGTCATTGTCGTGCCAGTCGGTGAATTCAAGGCGCAGGCTCTTTCGCGGCTGAAGGTGATGCAGGGCTGGCGCAATCTGCGCGCCATTCGTGAAGGGCGTGTGGTGGCCGTGCCGGCCGATCTGCTGAGCCGCCCGAGTCCCAACATCGGGCTCGCCGCAGAAGTCCTGCGTAGTGCAATGCATCCGCAATTCCCATCGCCGGTTGCCGAGCCGGATTCGATTCCCGATCGGGCGCTGTCGCGCGATTCGGCGGTGAAGAACTGATGCGACTGTCTTCCCTCGTCTGGCGCATTCCGCTGTTGGCGGCGCTGCTGGCCCTCACGCTCCTGCTGGCCCTGCGTCTTGGTGCGGTCCAGCTCACGAGCGTCCAGGTCATTCAGGCGGTGCTGGGCGAGGGAGATCCGACCTACATCAACATTCTGCATGAACTGCGTCTGCCTCGAGCATTCCAGGCAGCACTGGTCGGTGCGGCCCTCGCGCTGAGTGGCACGACCTATCAGGCACTGCTGCGCAACCCGCTGGCTGAACCGTACGTGCTGGGTGTGTCGAGCGGCGCGGCGTTTGGTGCGGTGGTGAGTGTCGTGGGTGGGTTGTCCATGCGATACATCTGGGCGCTCCCGACCGCCGCATTTGCGGGTGCACTGATCGCGATGTTTCTGGTGTTCCGCATCGCGTATTCGGTGGGTCAGCGACTCGACACACGCGTACTGCTGTTGGCGGGTGTGGTGGTCGGGTCGTTCCTGGTGGCGTGCATCTGGCTGTTGCTCACATTTGCCGACGATCAGTCGGTGCGCACGGCCATCTACTGGATGATGGGCAGCCACTCTGGTGCCTCGTGGCGCTCCGTGTCGGTGCTGGCCGCGACGGTACTTCCTGGGTTTCTGGTGTTGCTGTGGCTGGCGCGTTCGCTCAATCTGCTGGCCATCGGTGAATCGACGGCCGCGTACCTTGGTGCCGAAGTGGAGCGCGTGAAGTGGGTCGCGTTTGCGACGGCCACGCTGCTCACTGCCGTATCCGTGGCGATGAGTGGCACAATCGGCTTTGTGGGGCTCGTGGTACCGCATGCGCTGCGCCTGCTGTGGGGTGGTGACAATCAGGGGCTGCTGCCCACGGCGGCCCTGGCCGGTGCGGTGTTTTTGGTGGCCGCTGACACCGCCGCGCGGACGGTGGCCGGCGCCAACGAGTTGCCCATCGGTGTGGTGACCGCGCTGGTGGGCGTGCCGTGTTTCGTGTGGCTGCTGCGACGCCCCTCGAGTCAGCGGGTGCTGTGATGCCGACGACGTCCACCGCCGAGTGGGTGCTCAGCGATGTGCACTTCCGCCATCATGGGGCCACGCAGCCCACGCTACGCGACATCACGCTGACGATCGACAGCGGTCTGCTCACCGTGATCATCGGCCCCAA